>CAYOHT010000097.1:5441-7704 GCA_964403815.1 uncultured Cocleimonas sp. | reverse complement strand
AAGCAGCGAGGTATCGACCCTGATAAAACAAACTGTAGAGTACCTCAGCAAGACAATTGAAGCGGTTAGAAGTGGTAGGAGTTACCCACGAAGACTTAAAAATATTAAGAATGATATTCACTTTCCTGCTTATAAAAGTACTTTATAATTAATTACTTAGAGCTTAACTTGCTGGCATTGAGCCTGACCCCTTTGATCTTAAAGTAGATATGAATGAAGAATTCAAAATTAATGCTTTTCCAGCAGGAAGAGTTAATGAAAATTGGTACCATTCTGATTTTAAGGATGTTGCATATTTATATTTATATACATCAGAGTTTTTTGATGACATGATTTTTAGGGTGAAATTGAAATGAATTTGAAAAAACTATTTATGATAAGTCTGTTTATAAGTAACTTTTCAGGATTAAAAAGTAGGACACCCATAGTTATATCATCCAAATCACACCGCTGATCACAACCCATTGTAGAAAAACAACAAACTAGCACATGATCACCCCATGACAACTCCACGCAGACGACAAATAGACCTTTCAGTTACCCCTTACTACCATTGCATTAATCGCTGTGTTCGACGTGCTTTTCTATGTGGCGAAGATAAACTCTCTGGCAAAAGTTACGAGCATCGTCGTGAGTGGATAGCAGATAAAATTAAGGATTTAGCTAAGGTTTTTGCAATTGATATAGCGGCTTATTCAGTAATGAGCAATCACTATCATGTTGTTTTACGCGTTGATCAAGAAATGGCCGAAAGGTGGAGCTCTATTGAAGTTATTGAGCGCTGGACTAAGCTTTTTAGCAAGCCCGTTATCATTTCTCGCTTTTTTAAAGGTGAGTGTACTACACAAGCAGAGCTCAAGGTGGTTAATGAAATCATTGAAGAATGGCGTTTACGTTTGATGGACATTAGCTGGTTTATGCGTATTCTCAATGAGTTTATCGCACGTGAATCGAATCGTGAAGATAATGTTACTGGCAGGTTTTGGGAGGGTCGTTTTAAAAGCCAAGCACTGCTTGATGAACAAGCTGTTATTGCTTGTATGGCGTATGTTGACCTTAATCCTATTCGTGCAGACATAACTCAAACACCTGAGAAATCTGATTACACTTCTATTCAGGAGCGCATTCAAAAAGTAATGACAAAGCAAAACTGTGCTTTACTTCCTTTTCATAATAAAAACAATAATAAAGACAAGTCCATTCCTTTTGAGCAAAACGAGTATATTGCACTGGTTGACTGGTCTGGCAGAGCTATTCTTGAAAGTAAGCGAGGATCAATCCCTGCCAACACGCCTCTCATATTAACAAGACTTGGAATTGACGAAAAAGATTGGCTCAACCATATTCGCTATTTTGAACGTCAATTTCCTACTGCTGCAGGAAGTATTGATAAGCTTCGATATCTTGCTAAACAAACTTCACGAAAATGGATTAAGGGTATGGGTTCTGCTTTTGCTCCTACCTTGACTGAGCAACTTAAAACTGAACATCATGTAAAACTAGGGGGGTGTGCTTTAAACCTTTGTAGCTTATAATTAATCACCCCATAAATAAATTACAATAGGATTTAACTAATGAGCCAATCATGGATGCAGGGCTACACCTCTGATATTGAATACACCGCAGGTTATTATCGTGAGCAAGAACCCGCTTTTTTAAACTTGAGCGCTATTATGCATGGGGTTGAGCCTGTGTTAATCAATAAATCATTTACCTATTGTGAGTTGGGTTGCGGCATGGGTCACACGGCTTTGATTATGGCGGCGAATTATCCTCAAGGTAAGTTTATCGCAGTTGATTTTAACCCTGCTCATATCAGCCAAGCAAAACGCATGGCAGAGGAAGCTGGATTGGATAATATTGAGTTTTTAGAACTTAGTTTTGAGGACTTAGCAAAAGACTATAGCCTTTTGCCATTGTGTGACTTTATTACTTTTCACGGTATTTACGCATGGGTAAGTGATGAGAACAGACAGTTCTTGGCTGAAATTTGTAAGCAGCATCTTAAGTCAGGCGGCTTAGTTTATAACAGTTATAACGCACAGCCAGGTTGGGCGGCTGTTGCGCCTTTACAAAAAACATTAAATTTATTAAGCCAACAATATTCAGGCAATAGCCTTGAGCGTTTTAGTTCTGCTGTTGATTTTATTAATAACTTTAGAGAACTGAAACCTCGCTATTTTGAGTTTAATACCACCATGCTTGAAGCACGACTCAATAATATTAAAAATGCTGATCCTTCATACTTAGTACATGAGTACTT
>CAYOHT010000097.1:0-5341 GCA_964403815.1 uncultured Cocleimonas sp. | reverse complement strand
TTTACATTTAACCTTAGCGTTGGCGAAGCCACAGGCAATGAAGACACTTACAAAAAAGTAATCAAAGCCTTAGCAAAAAAATCTTTAACGACTAAAGCTTTAGAAAAAGAAACAGGGATTCCCATTAGTAATTTAATTCAAACTCTGATCTTTTTGTACGGCAGTAACAAAATTGCACTTAAAAATAATATTAAAAAGACCAATAACGTGAGTAAATTAAACAAAGTGTTAGCAGCCGAAAGTATCAACCAGCGGAAGGCGCTTGCTATTTCTGCAGGTGAAATTGGTACGGCGATGCTATTAAACCCTATAGAATTGGCTTTCTTAAACCATCATTTAGATGACAGCAAAGGCAAGAAAGCAACATCTATTGCGGAGACCATGCTTGAAGAATTATCATCAAAAGGGCTAAGCCTAACCATAAGCGGCAAAACCTACGAAGGTGACGAAATGAAAAAACACCTAAAAGATATGGAAAAAAGCTGGAAGAAAGACACCTTACCACGCATGCAAGAGATGGGTTGCGTTTGATTTAGTAAGCTAGTAGCTCAAGCTTTTCTAATAGGTATGAGTGTGCATCCACTCAGGGTCTGATGGTGATGTAGTTACCTTGCCTGGCACTGGTCGGGCTACTGGTTTTCTTGCGGGAGCAGCAGAGCCTCTAAAGGCGAATCGTTGAATTGCTGTTTCATGTGCGCCGAGGTTGATGGCTGCCCTTGATGACTTTCCTCCATAGAATGCGGTTACCACATAGTTGCCTGGCGCCAATGTAAAATTCGCATATGAATTTGTAATTGTTTTTACGTGTTTTCCGCTTCTAGTCAGTACAATTTTTGTTTTAAGCGGTCTCTTATTTAGCGTAACCGCTATCTTAATGTGCCCTTTTTGCCCTTGCTGTTTTTGAATAGCGATACGTTTAGCGGCAGCTTTCTTTTTAGCTAGTGCATTCTTAGCTTGTGCGGCTGCTATCTTGCGTTTCTTTTCCGTTGCTTTTTTTCTTGCTAGGTCTTTCTTTTTCTTTGCTGCTTTTGCTGCTTTTTTCTTTGCTGTACTTTTTGCTAAATCCGCTTTTCTCTTTTTAGCTAGCTTTTTTGCCAATGCTTCTTTTTTCTTTTTCTCTTCAGCAACTTTTTCTTTATCTATTTTTTCTTTATCTAATAGTGCTTGTTTTTGATTTTCTTCTTTCGCTTTCTTCTCTGCTAAAGCTTCCTCTTCTTTTTCTTTTGCAAGAGACTCTTGCCTCTCCTTCTCTTCATCGGCTTTCTTTTTAGCCAAAGCTTCTTGTTGCTTTCTCTCGGCTTGTTGCTTTTCTATTTCTTCTTGTTTCTGTCTCTGCTGCCGCCTCTCAAGTTCTTCTGTTTTTTGTAAAGCTATGGCTTCCTGTTGTTTTCGTTCTTTCTCTACTTTTGCTTGTTTAGTTTGTTGCTTAATTAATTCTTCTTGTTGTTTTCTCTTTTCTTTCGTAAGTTTCTCGGCTTTGAGTTTTTCTTGTTTCTCTTGCTGCTTACGCTCTTCCTCTGCCTTTTGTTGTTGAGCCAACTCTTCTTGTTTTAGTCTTAATAATGATTTTTCAGCCTGACTTACTCCAACCGAAGCATTTTTGGGACTATCTGTAGCACCCAGAAGACTAGAGTAATTAACAACGCCATAAACAACAACACCCATCATTGCCAACCCACCCAAAACAGCAGGAATTAAAAGACTTTTCTTCTTAGAGCCTTCTTTTTTTAAAGATGAGGTAGCAGCAGAAGAAGCCGCTACTGGAAAATCGTTAACATTATGAATAACTGTTTTATCTGTATGGATTGTATCTTCTGGTGCTGTTACTGTTTTAGATAAAGGTGGAGGATTCTTAACCGCTTCAACAAATTCCGACACTGTCTGATAACGCGCATCAGGCTCTTTCGCCAGCACCTTATCCATCACCTCCTGCAAAGAAGCATATTCCTCAGGCAACATAGGAGGCGGAACCGTCGTATGCTGATGAATCGCCTGAATATTCGAATCTGCCTTAAACGCTTTTTGCCCTGTGAGCATTTCATAGAAGACCAAGCCAAGGCTGTAAATATCTGAACGCGCATCAAGATCAGTCGTTGTTGCCTGCTCAGGGCTCATATACTGAACCGTACCCAAGGTAAAACCTAAACGCGTTAACTCGCCCGATGTGTCTTGCAGCTTTGCAATACCAAAATCAGTAATAACCGCCGAACCATCATCACGAAATAAAATATTGCCGGGCTTAATATCACGATGGATATAACCCTTATCGTGTGCGTAAGCCAAGCCCTTAGCCATTTCTTCCAGAATATGTTGCGCCTCTGAAAATGCTAACTTTCCATCTGCCATTTTTTCTTTGAGCGTACCTCCGCTCAAATACTCCATCGACATATAAAAAATAGTTTCATCAACAATTCCAATATCATAAATACGTACAATATTAGGGTGATCCAAACTCGCAACAATTTTCCCTTCACCAAGAAAGCTCTTACGAAGATTTTCATCCTTCATCATGTCAGGCAATAAAACCTTCAGTGCCACATGTCGGCTAAGCATATCCTGCACAGCAAGATACACCGTCGCCATGCCACCATGACCGACTTCTTTTTCAATCGTAAAATTGGGAATACTAATCATTATCGCCGCACAAGCCTCACACAAAATAGTCAGGAAAAACCAAACTACCACACACTAATCCTAGTCTATTTTTCAATTCACGTCTTTAAATAATTAAAGATTGAAGAGATTATATAAAACACACCCCCCCACTTTTACATGATCTTTTAAATCTTTGATTTTTATTCTTATTTCCACCTAAAGTAACTTACTAAGAAATAACTAAAAACAGACGTATGGAGCTTAAAATAAGCTAGAAAGCCCATTTCAATTTTTACATTTGTTGTAATGAGGTATAATATAACTCTATAACTGAATATATTCACATATATCAAATACTTAAATATTATTAGCTTGATTTTGGAGAGATTATGAAAAAAACATTAGTAGGTATTTCATGCTGTTTGGTGTGGGCCTTTAGCAATGCTTCGGCAGATGGCTGGACCCATAAAGACTATCAAGAAATCATGGGGGCAGGCCATGCTATTTTGGGTACAAAGCCCGCACAACAGCGTAAAACAGCACAACAGGTAGATAGAGAAGTTGTACGCTTAATGATAGACCTTGGATTAAGTGGTGGAAAGTTTGTAGCATTTGCAGGTGAAGATGCTAACAACCCAGTCGTTAAAAGAAAAAAATCCGTCTACCAACAAAAGCGCCGTGCTAAACACACGCAAACCAATGCACACCTTCAGTTTGCAAATGCCTCTTATAAATTAAGTGGTCATGCATTAAATAAAGTTGGAGCACTGGCGCGTACTTATCAAATTGCAAAAGGTCAGATTAAGCAAATTACCATCAAAGGTCACACAAATTCCGTTGGCTCAGATAAAACAAACTTAATACTTTCGCACAACAGAGCTGCCAGCGTGAGAGCAGCGCTTCAACAGCGTGGTATTCCTGCAAACATCATACGCATACATGGCTTTGGCGAAACACAACCAATGCCAGGTACAAGCTCAGCAGAATCTGTTAATCGCCGTGTTGAATACGCTATTTCAAAACGATAGCACTTAACCGCCTTTATATTAACCATGTAAAAGTGGGGGGGTGTGCTTTGAAATTGTCTCGCGTGCGCTCGGCTTTGCTCTTGATGAGCCTTAAAAAGCAACACCCCCTAGTTTTACATGCTTTTGAATTACCATTACCGTTTGACCCTAATGTTTATAATGAGAGTGATGAGGGAGAAAGTTGTCCAGTCTCAAAAGATGATGAGCCAGACCATCCCGACTTTACACCACATAAGAAAAAAAGAGGTAAGTCAAAAATACCATGGGATAAGAACAAAAAGGGCTTTCCTGATAAAAAAGGAAACTATTGGGAACCTGTACCTGACGGACATAAAGGTACTCATGATCCTCATTGGGATGTTCAAAAGCCTAATGGCTCACACGAACCAATTTATCCAAAAAAATAAAGGGTATCTATATATGATTAAGTTTGAAGATATTGTTGAATTAAAAACATTTCAGGGTTTAATTGAGGCTCCAAAAGGTACATCTGATAATGAAAATTATTGGTGTCTTATTGGTGCTAAAGGTAAAGTTGTTAGTACAAATGCAAAAGGACATCCAGCTTTTCCAGAGAAGGGAAAAAGAGTGTTAGTACAGTTTGTTGATGATGTAAAACTACAAGGGCTTTCTTGCCATAATGATGTAGATAATTCTCTTTGGATATTTCTTTCAGACTTAGAGCAAAAGGAGGTATGTGACAAGTGATCCGATTGGCTTACGAGGCGGCATAAATACGTATGGGTATGTTGGGGGGAATCCGGTAAATTTCGTTGATCCAACAGGTGAATTTGCTCAGGTTGCAGTTCCTGTAATTGGTGGCGCAATTGCAATAGGCGCTTGTTATTTGTCGAGGGCTTGTGAGAATGCAAGTGATGCCATCAGGCATGCGATAGATAATTGGTCTAATCCTTTTTCACAACCACCTGTCATATCTCCTTTCCCTGCGATACCAGGGATGAATAATGAAGAAGATGATAATGTAATTCCTTTCCCTGGCAATCCATCTGGAAATCCAGCCTTTCCAGATAGTGGTACAGGTGAGCAATGCGATGATAATGACCCCGATAGGTGTAAAAAGATTAAGCAAAGTTGTATAGAAGGATGTTCTGACTTTATTCTAAATAACCCAAAGAAGAAAAGGGGTGATCTTGGAGGGATGAATTTCCATAGTTGTGTTAGACAATGTTTAGATAGAAATGGGTGTTAATATGGATAACTCAAAAGATATTAATAAAGAGGTATTCGAATACCTTCTAGCAGCAGATCAAAATATTTGGTCTGCTATTCAAAAAATAATGGATAGTAACGATGAGAAGCTTAAAGAGCAGGCAAAACCTTTGATGCTCTTGAGAGGTGAAATTCATACAGAATTTATGAGACCAATTTATAAAGAATACCCTGAACTTGCGGAAAAAGCAGGGTTTTAAAAGACCCCCCCACTTTTTGCCTGTTTTTTATTTAAGGCAACTCCTCCGCCTTAAAATCCAGCCGTTTATGAATCACCCCTAACACTTCTGCTTGCTGTGGCTTAACTTCATAGATAATGCGGTAGGAATAAAGAGATAGCTCCCGAATTGCTTCATCGTTAACCTCGGCTACTTTCTTTCCCATTTTAGGCAAGTCATTCAATACATCCGTTTTCTGTCTAAAAAACGAAAAGACGGGGTCAGGTCTTTATTTTTGCATGTCATCATGAATAATCCTACTAATAGAAG
>CAYOHT010000096.1:0-7713 GCA_964403815.1 uncultured Cocleimonas sp. | reverse complement strand
GCGTGATACGTTGGCAGAAGCTTTGACCAATGCAGGTGATATGCCTGAACTGCGCGATAGCCTTGCACTGCTTGAGAAGTGTGTACTGGATTTACGCTTAGCGATGGATAAACCAGGGTTGCGCGAGCCGTGGTATAAAATCAAATCAAAACCTGCGATAGAAAAAGAAATTCACCATTTGGGTGAAATTTTAAATGATCTGCAAGATCAATTGCTGGTGGCGGCAGAGCGTAGCAAGGGTTTGGAATCCTGCTATGAGCGCGTGCAATTACATAATCAACGCCTCAAGAATCTAAACAATCCCAAGTCGGAAACAGTGCAATGGTACGAAACGTATACGCGTTCATTTTCTTTGGTTTCTACACCACTGGATATTGCTGATACCTTTAAAAAGCATTTAGAAAGCTGGCCCTGCGCGTGGATATTAACCTCGGCAACGTTGGCGGTGGGTAATTCGTTTGATCACTTTACCCGCCGTATCGGCATGGAGTCGCCCAAAGAATTGTTGCTCGATAGCCCTTTTGATTATTGGCACAATGCACTTTTATACGCACCGCCCGATATTCCAGAGCCACAAAGCGTGGATTTTGTACCTGCCGTTGTGGATGCCTCAATCCCTATTATTGAAGCCTGTGAAGGGCGCACTTTTATGTTGTTTACCAGTTACCGCGCATTAAATGAGGCGGCGGCGCTTTTAAAGGATGCCATTGATTTTCCTATTTTAGTACAAGGTGAATCATCGCAGGCGGATATGATTACAAAATTCCGCAAGCTAGGTAATGCAGTATTACTCGGAACCAGCAGTTTTTGGGAAGGCGTGGATGTACGCGGTGAAGCATTAAGCTGTGTGATTATTGATAAGTTGCCGTTCTCATCCCCTGGTGATCCTGTTTTAGAAGCGCGGATAAAATCTATCCGTGAAAGTGGTGGTAACCCTTTTGGTGAATATCAATTACCACAAGCCGTTATCGCGCTAAAGCAGGGCGTAGGGCGCTTAATTCGTGATGATAATGATAAAGGTGTATTGGTGATTTGTGATCCGCGTTTGCGGACAAAGTCGTATGGCACGACCTTTTTGAATAGCTTGCCCAGAGTGCCAAGAACCAGTAAATTAGAAGTAGTACAACGTTTTTTTCAGATCTTGAAAGATAAGAAGCAGGATAAAGAACAGAATAAAAAAAGCGACGACGAAAGTAACAAAAGTGATAAGAATGACAAATAAAATACTAGCCATCGAAACAGCCAGTGAAGCGTGTTCTGCAAGTTTACAAGTTATGGAGGGTACGAACAGTCAAGTGTTTTCGCGTGTAGAAACAACGCCACGTCAACATGCAAAGCGTATTCTTTCGATGCTGGATGAAGTCCTCGATGAAGCGGGAATCGAACTGAGTGAAATTGATGCTATCGCATTCGGGCGAGGCCCTGGTGCATTCACAGGTTTAAGAATCGCTGCAGGTATAGCACAAGGCGTGGCATTATCGGTTGATAAACCTGTCGTTCCTGTATCCACACTCGCCGCTTTAGCAGGACAAGTTATGGGCAATAAAAACTACCAAGGTGAAACCGTGATAACAGCCTTAGATGCTCGCATGGGCGAAGTCTATTGGGCTGTTTTTAAAAGAAATGATAATGGGATGCCTGAACTTGTTGGTGAAGAGCAAGTGAGTCAACCACAAGTAATGTTCCAACAAGTTGTTTTAAATCATGATATAGATAATGACAAAAGCGTGAAAATATTAGCAGTAGGCGCAGGTTGGGATGCTTATGCAGCAGAGTTATTGTCTAATGATAAACCAGAACATATAAGCCATCGGGAAGGCGTTTATCCCACAGCCGCAGACATCGCCCAGCTAGCAGCTCCACTATTTTCTGAAGGGAAAACAGTAAAACCCGAAGAGGCACAGCCTGTTTATATTCGTAATGATGTGGCTAAGAAATCTAGTAAGCAAGGCAATAAATAAAGCACACCCCCCTACTTTTACATGATGTTTTATATACCACAAACATCATGTAAAAGTGGGGGGGTGTGCTTTGATATTAGGTTGAGAACAGAAAAACCGTAGGTGCAAGTTTCACCACGTCGCGAAACAATGGCGACATAATCGAGTTATCCATTTAAGTAGCAAATGGTAAGCTCGCTAAAAATCCAAAGAAAGATCCTTATGATGCGACATACAACTCGCTACACTTTTGGCTTGCTCGTCGGTCAATCGTTCTTGCAGGCGTATGCCGATTGTTTTGGAGAGTGCTTGCTCGTGGTTTTGAAGATCCGCTAGCAGTTCTTTATTCGCGCGCTTTCGCCACACGATGTCGGCTTGGAAAGTAGCGTGGGCTTTTTGCATAAATGTCATGGCTTTGTCTTTGGCTTCGTCGGTTTTATCCTTTTTGAGCACTCGTCTGGCTTTTGATAAAGCAGATTTAATGCTACTCGTGCCTTTTAGCTTAGACAGCGCATTTTCGACTTTTTTGATTTCTGCGATAGCTTCTTTTTTACCCATGTTCATTATGGACTTATCAAGCGCGACTAAGGTCTCTGAGAGTGCATTCAGTGGCTCACTATCGGCAATGGTGAGTTGTAGTTCTTGAAGTGTTTCTGTGGATGAATCCACCGTGCTAAAGTAAATACGGCGGTCTTTTCCTAGCTTTTTAGCCAGTGTTTTATATTCCTTATGTTTAGCTTCCCATTCTTTTGGGATGCTATCTTCAAACGCTTGTTTATCTGCTTTGAGGGTTTTGATACGTGCTTCAAGGCTTGCCACTAAAGCGCTATCGGAGGCTAAGTTACCTAGTTCTTCTTCTTTTTCGTTTATTTTACGCGTTACATTTTTCAAGTCAGACTTTAGGTAAAGTACTTGCTTTTGTAACGGTAAATACCCTACGACAAAGCTATCCAGCGCGGTTTTTGATGCTTTAACCGTTTCGGCTAATACTATTCCTTTGCTGGCACCGTCAATACTTTCTTTAAAGCGAGTTTGTGTCTTTTCGGGCAGATAGCTAATATCAAAGCCTTTTGCATTTTCTATGCTGGTTTTGATTTGATCACCTGTGCTGGCGTACTGTGTCATCGTGTATTCTTCCAAACAGATTTGTAGCTTTGGATTTATTGGAGGCGGTGCAGTCTCAGATAATAGATGGCTACGATTAGGTATATAATTCACCAAGTTAGGGAAGAATCCAACAATGGTTAAACCCAGTAATTGCAAGATGATAAAGGCAATGGCACCTTTATAAATATCCATGGTTTTAACAACTTTATCTGCTACACCGCGCAAATAAAACAGCGCAAAACCAAAGGGCGGTGTGAGGAAGGAGGTTTGAATATTCAAGCCAATCATCACGCCAAGCCAAACAGCGGTGACATTGGCTTCGGGGTTGGCTAATAAAATAGGCGCAACGATAGGCACAACTACTACGGCGATTTCAATAAAGTCGAGGAAGAAACCGAGTAGGAATATAACCACCATCACCACAATGAACTGCGTCCAAAATCCACCAGGTAGCGTGGTTAAGAAATGCTTCACAATCTCTTCACCACCAAAACCACGAAATGCGGTGGTAAGCATTGCCGCGCCGATAAGGATGATAAAGACCATCGACGTGGTTTTAGCTGTTTCGACCATAACCTCCTTTAAGGTGTCGTTGATTTTAAAGACGCGCCATGCACTCCACGCAACCGATAATAATAAAAAGGCGACAGCAACGGCGGTAATTTTGATGTTAGTAAATTGCTCTTCACTTTTAATATTTTTGATATTCAAATCATAATTACTGGTGAAGTAGGCGATGACGACAAGCGCCGCTAAAGCAATAAGTAAAGGAATATAAGCGGTATTTTTTGCGCCTGTGTGCAAGCGATAACCTGCCATAATCATAGCGCCGATAGCGCCAATAGAACCTGCTTGGTTTACCGTGGCAACACCTAACAAGATAGATCCCAGTACAACAAAAATAAGCGTTAGCGGTGGCACTAATGATAGGAATATATTGAGCGCAAATTTGCGATCATATTCGCCATCATAAGGAACAGGGGGCGCCATTTCAGGTTTGATAACCGCGACGATAAAAATATACGCCATGTACAAACCAACCAAAATCATTCCCGGAATTAGCGCGCCCATAAACATATCGCCCGCGCTGGCAGAAACCACATCGAAGTGTGACGGCATAGAAAACTCGCCCGTTGCTTCTTTGTAAAGTGCCTTACGCATGGTGTTGGCTTGATCAGCCGCGCTGGATAACTGGTCAGCAAGAATGATTAGAACGATGGAGGGAGGAATGATTTGTCCCAATGTTCCAGAGGCACAAATCGTGCCCGTTGCTAGCGATTTGGAATAGTTATTTTTGAGCATCGCAGGCAGAGAAATCAAGCCCATTGCGATAACGGTTGCGCCTACAATGCCTGTGGTTGCCGCAAGCAATGTACCCACAAATACCACTGAAATACCGAGTCCGCCCGGTAAAGGACCAAACAGTTGCGCCATGGCAATTAGTAAGTCTTCGGCGATTTTTGAGCGTTGCAACATAATGCCCATAAAGATAAACAGCGGGATGGCGATGAGTGTGTCGCGCTCAACAATCCAATACAAGCTTCTGAAATTGGTAACGCCCGCGCTGAGCCATTCTGTGGGGCCATCTTGTGCAAAGTAGGCGCTGGGATTGCCTTCAAATATATAGCCAGATGCCGCCGCTGCACCTACGGCGAGTATGGCAGAACCGGGCAGGGCGAATGCAACAGGGAAGCCTGAGATTAATGCCCAAATCATGAAGCCGAATAATACAGCGAGGAAAAACAGTTCCATTAGTGATCTCCTCCTGAAGGTGTAGGGGCATCTTTTTCGTTGAATAAATAAGCGCAACTACTCAAGAATAAACTCACAAACTGAATCGCCATGGTGACAGCAAATACAATCAAAAAGCCTGCCATCAAATACTTCACATAAAGCCCATAACCACTTTGCGATATCTCAAAGGTGATAATTGGGCTGATGAGGCTGCTGTATCTTGTGCCGATGCCGTAGTGCAAAATGGTCCAACATAATGGCAAGCCTAAAAGCAGTGTGCCAAGTACATTAACCCATGCTTTTTTGCGCGGTTTGAAGCGCGCATAAAGTACATCGACGCGAACGTGTCCGTTGTCATACAGCGTATAGGCGCTAGCAAATAAGAAGAGGGCAGCATACCAAAATCTTACCAAGTCGCCCATGTAGGCTTGCTCGTAAGAGAAGATAAAACGCGTGAGTACAATAAAGAACTCTGACAACACAACCAAAAAGGCAAGCCAAGTAAAACCTAAGGATTTACAAAAATAGGCGATCACAAACGAGATTGCAATTAAAGGGTAATGTACATACATGCCGCGCTTTGTCGCCAGCCCTAGCGTATCGTTCAAGCTTGTGCCTACCAGCGGTATGAGGAAGTTTTCTACACGCAATAATGAGATAATGGTATCTGCAATCCCCACCAGAAATACTGCCCAAAATGCCGCGCGAATAATATAAAAAGCAAGGTTACGATAAGTGTCTGAGTCAGCGGTTAGTGTGGTGTTGGGCGTTTTGGATACACGAATAATGATAAACACGAATACGGCGAGATAAGCCATAAGCAGGGCAATGCCCTTATAAAGCTTTGAAGAATCTTGCTCAGCTTCACTAGAGCCTGTTAATGCTTGGATGGCTTCGCCAAGGTTGGGCCAATCTTGCCAAAAAATTAAATAGCGGCTGACAAGGTAGAGTAATACCGTGGCGACGAGGAGTTTTCCAACAATGCGAATAAATGATTTTAACCGAGAAGGACTCAAATCAAGGGTTGAACTAGAAACAGCGGCTGAATTCATTTAGTAGGGATGCCTTTGTAATTGTGCTAAAACTAATAAGTGTACTGAAAACAACGTCATTCTCGCTTGAAACATGAGGCAATGACGAATTATTTTTAAAGTAGTTTGATAAGTAGACTAGCAGTAATCTAATTATCAAAATAGTTTAATTATGTTACAAATGAATGATGACTATTTTAGAAACACACCCCCCCACTTTTACATGATGTATGTGCTTAGAAAATAGTGAACAAAGAAAACGAAGCGCCAAGGCTCCGTTTTCATCTTACTAGAAAGTGTTTACTTTCCTAACAAAGAGTTACAGATCCAATACGCGGTTACGTTGCGATACATAAGCCTGATCAGAGATCTTCGCCCAGCTACCGATATTGGCACGTGCCGCTTCGAAACTCTCATGAATCTCTTTAGCCAGCGGGCTGTGCTTTTTAACGTCAGTAAATACTTCTTCTGCCGCTTCGCCAAAGCTATCGTAAATTTCATCACTGAAAGCGCGTAGCTTAACGCCGTGCTCTTTGACTAATGATGCTAATGCTTCACCGTTCTTCGCATTGTATTCAGATATCATTTTATCATTTTCTTGAGCCGCAGCGGCTTTGATGATTGCTTGGTTCTCTGCTGATAAGCCATCCCACCACTTTTTATTCATGCCAACTGCAAGCATGGCGCCCGGCTCGTGCATGCCTGGGTAGTAGTAGTATTTAGCCGCTTCGTAGAATTTCATGATCTTGTCATTCCAAGGGCCAACCCACTCAGTCGCATCCAATGCACCTGATACCAAGTTTTCATAAATCTGACCACCAGGAAGCGATACAGGAGAAGCACCTAGCTTCGCAAGCACGTCGCCACCCAAACCTGGGATACGCATTTTCAGGCCTTTAAAGTCATCAGCAGAATTCATTTCCTTGCGGAACCAACCACCCATCTGAACGCCTGTATTTCCACACATAAGAGACTTAACGCCAAACTCACCGCATAACTTGTCCCAAAGCTCTTGTCCGCCGCCAAAGTTAATCCAAGCGTTCATTTCTGTTACGGTCAAACCGAATGGAACAGAAGTAAAGTAAGCAAAACCTGGGTGTTTACCTTTCCAGTAGTATTCTGCACCGTGGTACATTTGAGAGTTGCCTTTAGCCACCTCATCAAACGAGTCAAACGGCTTAACACGCTCACCCGCCGCGTAGTATTTAACTTCCATACGTCCGCCACTCATCTCAGTGATGCTCTTAGCGAAACGCTGTGCGCCTGTTCCTAGGCCAGGGAAATCCTTTGGCCAAGTAGAAACCATATTGATTTTGATTACTTTTTCATGCTTTGCAGCCATTGCTGGCACTGTAGCGACAGCAGTTGCAGCAGCAGCTGCACCGACAACGGCGCCTTTGAGAGCTTTACGTCTATCCATACTATTCCATCCTCTTTGGTTTAGTTTTTTACTTGCACACGCAAGTGTTGTGATTGTTTTTTGTTGCCCTTGAAGGGTAGCTCATGGAATTGGGTTTTGCATCGGTAATATTACTTAATATTTATTTTAGTTATCTGCAAGCACACCCCCCCACTATTACATGATGTTTATTTTCTAAGTTAAAATTAACCGTCATTCCTGCATGTTTCTAGCAGGAATCTTGTTGGGTAGATTGTGGATCATGTAAAAGTGGGGGGGTGTGGATTCTTTCTTTATATTTGAGTGGAGGTTTTTCGTAATATCTCAATTTGTTATTGTGGCGTATGCCGCAATCTATTGTTTGAGCTGGGTTTTATTTGATTAGGTTTGAGTGGTTGTTTTCGTAGCTTGCTAGCTTGGTTTTTCTCCTCTTATATTTGTTATGGACTACGAGTTACTTTCTTGCCTGCGGCAGCAAGAAAGTAACCAAAGAAATGCCGTT
>CAYOHT010000095.1:3685-7726 GCA_964403815.1 uncultured Cocleimonas sp. | reverse complement strand
AACCAATCTACTGCATTATAAGCTTCATCAAAATCAAATGGTGAACTTGATGCCACCAAGTGTGAAGTCTTCGCTTTTATCGATGATTCTATCGGGTGTTACCACCACGGTTTGATCATTCACCCACGGGTCTAATGAGAAACGGCGCTCTTCTAGGCGACTGCTTGCCCCCTCAGAATCTATATATTCATACACGCCATCGGGGGCGACAATCTCTGCACCCAACTCCTTGAAAACTTGTAAACCATAAATATGATCGGCGTGGTAGTGGCTGACAACCACTTTCACAATCGGCTTGTCGGTGATTTCTTTAATTTTACCAACCAGCTTATTTGCCAGCGATGGCGAACCTAAGCCATCAAAAATCACCACGCCTTCATCTGTAACAATCACGCCTGCGTTTGAGATAAAACCAGCATTATCCGTTGCGATGCCTGCCTTACCTTGCACATACCAAGAATGATTACCTACTTTCACCAACTCCATATTGACATCAACAGGCGCATAAACGCTCTCACCGTTAGGCGTGACGACAGATTCTGAAATGGGCGCAACGCTACTTGAATTACAAAGCGTAAATCCTATTGCCGCGACAAGTAAAACTGCGATAATGCTGTAGGCTATAATTCTAAAACTATTATTTTTCATTTAAATTAAGGTATCTCGAGTGATTTCTAACAAATGTCGTTCGCCTTCAACCAAAGGAACATGAAGCTCATGGCTTTCGCCCAAAGTAAATCCTTTGGGTAAATATTGCATTTCAGCCGTGGGATATTGCCCTTTCATGGCGTACATCGTTCCACCTTTTGCCAAGTGTAAAGATGAAGACGAAACAAAATCATGGATGGATGCAAAGGCGCGGCTGATGATTGCATCAAAGGTCGTATCCGATTGCCACTTTTCAACACGCTCATGCACAACGCTAACATTTTTTAAACCCAGCTCAATGACAGCTTGTTGAATAAAACGTGTTTTTTTGCCATTGGTATCCAATGCGGTGAATTGGCGTTGTGGTTGCATAATTGCTAAAGGAATCGTCGGTAAGCCACCGCCACTACCCACATCTAAACAGTTATCACCTTTGATAAAATCAGCCACCACTAGGCTATCAAAAACATGTAAGGGAATCATGTCTTTTGGATCGCGTACCGAGGTGAGATTATAAGTTTTGTTCCAGCGGTTTAGGAGATCGACGTATTGTTTTAGTAAAGCGAGTTGCTTTTCATCGGGGCTACAAGCTAATTTCTTTAGACCCGAATTCCATAATTCATCCACTGGTATCAACTCGCCTTTCTTTTTGTATTGCTTTTCATACCGCTTTTATGAGAGTTTCGATGCTTTTTCAAATACACCATCAAAATAGAAATTGTCGCAGGTGTAATCCCTGGAATCCGCGAAGCTTGCCCTATTGTAGTCGGCTTTTGATCTTGTAATTTTTGACGAGCTTCATTTGATAAACCACCCTTTATGCCATCGTAATCAAAATCACTCGGCACTTTCATTTCTTCGTGATTTTTCTGTTTATCAATTTCTTGTTTTTGACGATCAATGTAGCCTGCGTACTTAAACTGCACTTCTACTTGCTCGGCTACTTTTTTATCTTCAACCGCTGGGCCAATTTTCTCAATACCCATTAACGTTTGATAGGTTACATTGGGGCGGCGTAATAATTCACTGAGACGATATTCACGCGTTAAAGAGCCATCAAACACATCATCAATTTGTGCTTGGCTAATATCCGTTGGACGCAAAATAGTATCGCGTAAGCGTTGCATTTCAAGCTCCACATTTTCACGCTTTTCATTGAATGCGCGCCAACGTGCTTCATCCACCAAACCGAGTTCATGCCCTACTTCGGTCAAACGTAAATCAGCATTGTCTTCGCGCAATAACAAACGATGTTCTGCACGGCTGGTGAACATTCTGTATGGCTCTTGCGTGCCATGAGTGATCAAATCATCAACCATTACACCAATATAAGCATCACTGCGTTTGGGGAACCATTCTTCCTTTTCTTGCACTAAGCGCGCAGCATTTATGCCTGCCAACAAACCTTGCGCGCCAGCTTCTTCATAGCCTGTTGTGCCGTTGATTTGTCCTGCAAAAAACAGTCCTTTTACAAATTTGGTTTCAAGTGTTGGCTTTAAATCGCGCGGGTCAAAATAATCGTATTCGATGGCATAACCAGGACGCGTAATGTGTGCTTTTTCAAAGCCAGCAATCGAGCGGATAAACTCAAACTGAACATCAAAAGGCAAACTTGTTGAAATGCCGTTTGGATACACTTCGTAGGTATCCAAACCTTCTGGCTCTACAAATATTTGGTGGCTGTCTTTATCGGCAAAGCGCACAATTTTGTCTTCAATCGACGGACAATATCGCGGACCAACGCCATCAATCACGCCTGTATACATCGGCGAGCGATCAAGCCCACTGTGAATAACATCGTGTGTTTTTTGATTGGTATAAGTGATATGACATGAAGTCTGACGAGGATGATCTTCGATTTTACCCATGTATGAAAACGTAGGAATCGGCGTATCACCCGGTTGTTCTTGTAGTTTAGAATAATCGATTGAACGAGAATCAAGCCGCGCTGGCGTACCTGTTTTTAAACGATCAACCCGAAATGGCATTTCACGTAATCGATCAGCCAATGCAATCGACGGTGGATCACCCGCACGCCCACCTGAATGATTTTGTAAACCAATATGAATCAATCCACCGAGGAATGTCCCTACGGTTAAAATCACGGTTTTAGCCGAAAACTTTAAACCCATCTCAGTGGAAACACCTACAACACGTTGATCATCGCCATCGCCTTCTACAATCAAATCATCAACACCTTGCATGAATATTTGCAGGTTTTCTTGTGATTCAACTGCTTTGCGAATCGCCGCTTTATAAAGTACACGATCAGACTGCGCACGAGTCGCACGAACCGCAGGACCTTTACTCGCGTTTAGAGTACGAAATTGAATACCGCCTTTATCAGCCGCATGCGCCATTGCGCCGCCCAAGGCATCAATCTCTTTTACGATATGACCTTTGCCGATGCCACCAATCGCAGGGTTACAGCTCATCTGCCCGATGGTTTCGATATTGTGCGTTAATAGCAAAGTCTTTAAGCCCATGCGCGCAGGCGCAAGCGCGGCTTCGGTTCCCGCGTGACCGCCGCCGATGACAATGACATCAAATTTTTCTGAATAGAACATAGTATTTCTTATAAGGTTAAGGCTGTATAAAGCAGGTGCGTAGTATATATGAGTTCTAGCTAATATAGAAAAGGACTTATTATGGAAGCGAAAACAATTATGCACGATGAATCAAGTACAGAAGAAAGCCTTAGTGAAAATAATGAAACACAAGAAGATCAAAAAGCATTCTTCACGCCACTAGAAGCCAGAGTGATCGCCTCACTCATGGAAAAGCACTTAACAACGCCCAACAATTATCCGTTAACCATGAATTCGCTCACCAACGCCTGCAATCAAAAGAGTAATCGCGAGCCAGTGATGAACTTAACCGAAGGGAAAATTGGTCACACCATAAATCTTTTGGTAGAACGCAAACTAGCAGGTTTAGAATATGGCGAACGCGCTAATAAAATCACACACCGTGTTTGTACCGAACTGGATTTAGACCGCAAGCAACAAGCCATTCTCACCGTACTAATGCTACGCACACCACAAACACTCAACGATCTTAAAACACGTACCGCGCGCATGGCGGACTTCTCTGGGATTGAAGAAGTACAAGATGTGGTCGATAGCTTAATGAATCGTGAAAAGCCCATTGCCGTTTTAATCCCTAAAGGCGCAGGACGTAGAGAAGAGCGCTATGCACACACACTCTGTGGAGAAATTACAATTGAAGAGTTAAACAAAGATGTGACTACAGTTGATGCCGTTATGATTGAAAATGACAGACTTGACGCGCTAGAAGCACGCATTATAGCGATTGAAGAAAAACTAGGGATAACGCTAGATTTAACCTAGCGATAACCTATATAGCACACCCCCCTAGTTTTACATGATGGAG
>CAYOHT010000095.1:0-3585 GCA_964403815.1 uncultured Cocleimonas sp. | reverse complement strand
GATTTAACCTAGCGATAACCTATATAGCACACCCCCCTAGTTTTACATGATGGAGTTTCATTTTTGGTTAGGCAAAAATGAAACTTTGAAAAATCAAATAGGATAATTATCCAATACTAATCTTTGAAAAAATCTATGATCTAAAAGCAAAAAATCTCCGTTCTTATACTAGAATATAAATTGCGGTAAACTTGCTTAAGTCACTTAATAAAAAGTCGTTAAGTAAGAGAAAAGAGAAAGAAGCACAAATTGAAAACGCTGCGGCTTATGAGCCGATTAATTTAAAATGAGTTCAAAATAAAAGATTCATTCTAGGAGAACAACATGCTCTGGTTATTATTACTTATCGTCATTATAGGAGTCGCGGGCTACTTAAGGCTTGGCTTACTTCAATCCACTTGGATGGTTGGCGCGTGGCTGGTTATTAGCATGTTTTCAGGTGGTATTAGCGGCTGGATGTGGCTTTTGTGGATTCCACTATTATTGATTATTACCGTTATTAATATTCCCGACCTCAGGCAAAAGCTAGTAAGCAAACCTGCGATGGGATTACTCAAAGCCAATCTACCGCAAATTTCACGCACCGAACAAGAAGCACTTGATGGCGGAAACGTCTGGTGGGATGCGGAGTTATTCTCAGGAAAACCTGACTGGAAACGCTTGCGCGATCTTTCCATGAGTTCTCTCACGACAGAAGAGCAAGCCTTTATCGATGGCCCAGTGAACAAGCTTTGTGAGATGTTAGATGATTGGCAAATCTCGCATAAGCTTCAAGACTTGCCGCCCTTTATTTGGGATTACATCAAAGAAGAGCGCTTCTTCGGCATGATTATTCCTAAAGAATACGGTGGGCATGGTTTCTCGGCGCTGGCGCATTCGCAAGTTGTTATGCAAATTTCTGGGCGAAGCACTACCGCTGCCGTCACCATCATGGTGCCTAATTCTTTAGGCCCCGGCGAACTGTTAATGAAGTATGGCACTGAAGATCAAAAAGATTTTTACCTACCACGCCTTGCTATCGGAAAAGATATTCCTTGTTTCGCACTCACAGGTCCTGAGGCGGGTAGTGATGCGGGTTCAATTCCTGATGTTGGCATCGTGTGTCGTGCAGATTTTGAAGGTGAAAAAGATGTGCTAGGCATCCGCTTAAATTGGGAAAAACGCTACATTACACTCGCCCCTGTTGCATCGCTACTCGGCTTGGCTTTTCAACTTTATGATCCTGACGGCTTATTAACGGATGAGGTTTTTTCCAGCAAAGAAGTCAACGATGGTATTGAGCGTACTGGAGACCATATCGGTATTACCGTTGCGCTTATTCCTACCAATACGCCTAACATTAAAATTGGCACACGCCATTTCACACTCAACAACCCTTTCCAAAATGGTCCAACGTGGGGCGAAGATGTTTTCATCCCGATGGAATGGCTAATTGGTGGTGTGGATAACGTCGGCAAAGGCTGGCGAATGCTGGTCGAATGTTTAGGCGAAGGTCGCGGCATTTCATTGCCCGCACTTTCAGTCGGTGCGGCTAAAGTTGCCTCGCGCTACACAGGCGCTTATGCACTTGTTCGCAAGCAATTTGGTATGCCAATTGGCAAGTTTGAAGGCATCGAAGAGCCTATGGCTGAAATTTTGGGCAACACTTATATGATGGATGGCGCACGCAAGCTCACCACCACCGCGCTAGATCAAGGTCAACGCCCTGCGGTTGTCACCGCCTTACTCAAATATACGCTAACCCAAAAAATGCGCACGATTACAACGCACGCAATGGATATTCAAGGTGGTTCAGGTATTTGTCTTGGCCCATCAAATTATCTTGGACGTGGCTATCAGGTGATTCCTGTGGCGATCACGGTCGAAGGTGCAAATATTCTAACGCGCTCGCTGATTGTATTCGGACAAGGCGCTATCCGCTGTCATCCTTATATTTTAAAGGAGATGAAAGCCACGCAAGAGAATGACTTGGTTGCTCTTGATAACGCCCTGTTTTCGCATATTGGTTTTGTTATCAGTAATATTTCACGCAGTATATGGTTTGGTTTTACCAATGCCATTTTTGAATCACCAGGTACGCCACTCACGCGTAAATACTATCGCGCCTTAACAAGGTTGAGTGCAGACTTTGCCGTACTAACGGATTACGCCTTACTAACACTGGGTGGAAATCTCAAGCGCAAAGAAAGATTATCGGGACGTTTCGCGGATATTTTAGCCAATATGTACATGTGTTCAGCGACGTTAAAGCATTTTGAAGACCAAGGTGAGCCAGAAGCAGACCTGCCGTTATTGGATTATGCTTGTCAAACTGCCATCCATGATGCGCAACAGGCAATGCTTGCAGTATTTTACAACCTACCTTTTTCCTTTGTTGCGAAGAGCTTACGATTTTTGATGTTCCCTTTCGGTAAGCCTTTCTCGCCACCCTCAGACAAATTAATCCACGAGGTTGCAAAGCTTGCGCTATCGCCCTCTGCTACGCGTGACCGCTTAACCGAAGGTGTGTACTTGACCGATGATCCTGAAGACCGCATGGGCAGAATGGAGCATGCCTTTAATCTTGCAGTTGAAACAGCGGAGGTTGAAAAAAAGTTTAAGAAAATATTTAAAAGCGGCGAGTTAACTGAAAGAATGCACACCGACCGTATTGCAGAAGCAGTGAAGAAGAAACTTATCAGCAAAGAAGGTGGTAAACAGTTGCTCGCTAATTATCTTGCCATGCGCGAAGCTATTAAAGTCGATGACTTTACCGAAGAGGAATTCCAACGTGGCTAAAAGCTCAACAAACACACGCCCTGTATATTTAGTAGACGGCGCGCGCACCCCCTTTTTAAAAGCACGCGGGAAACCGGGGTTATTCAGCGCAACTGATTTAGCACTGGGAGCAAGCAAGCCCTTAATGCTACGCCAACCTTTTGATGCCAGTGATTTAGATGAAGTGATCTATGGTTGCATGATGCCAAGTGCCGATGAAGCCAATATCGCGCGTATAATAGCTTTGCGCATCGGCGGAGGCGACAAACTCACCGCCTACACCGTGCAACGCAATTGTGCCTCAGGTTTACAAGCAATCGATAACGCCGTGCGTAATATTTCACACGGCTATGCAGATTTAATCCTCGCAGGTGGTGTGGATGCTATGAGCAGAGCACCATTATTATTACGCGAAGACATGGTGCATTGGTTAGCAAAATTTAACGGTGCAAAAACACCCATCGCAAAAGCTAAAGCCATTGGTAGCTTAAAAGGGCGTTACTTCGCACCGATTATTGCGTTAATGCGTGGCTTAACCGACCCTGTGGTTGGTTTAAATATGGGGCAAACTGCCGAGAATCTTGCCTTTAGATTTGGCATTACACGTGATGAAATGGATGCCTATTCGGTGCAAAGTCATTTGCGTTTAACCGAATCTATGAAAGCAGGAAAGCTTGATGAGATTGAGCCTTTATACGGAGCAAAAGGAAAAGTCTTTATCGAAGACGATGGTGTTCGCCCTGATAGCTCAGTCGAAAAACTGGCAAAGCTAAAACCATTCTTCGATAGACCTTACGGCAAAGTCACACCTGCTAATAGCTCACAAAT
>CAYOHT010000094.1:5775-7741 GCA_964403815.1 uncultured Cocleimonas sp. | reverse complement strand
TTTGGTGATAGCGCTAATGTATGGCGTAAAGTATCAGAGTTTTTTTGATGAAGAGTGCCCATAACTTAGTATAGGACATGACTGGTATCAGTGCGTTTATTATTTTTTGATTAAAGTTCCCATTCCTTCATCGGTCAGCAACTCAAGCAATACCGCATTGGGTACTCGCCCATCAATAATACAAGCAGAATTTGTGCCAGCATGAACGGCATCTAAAGCGCATTGGATTTTAGGAATCATTCCACCTTGTATCGTGCCATCGGCTTTTAAAGCTTCAATTTTATTTTCATTTAAGCCTGTGAGCAATTCGCCTTTTTTATCTAAAACACCAGGCGTATTGGTGAGCAGTAATAATCTTTCAGCGCCAAGTATTGCCGCCATTTCACCTGCAACAATATCTGCATTGATGTTGTAGGATTCTCCATCTTCACCTACGCCGATAGGCGCAATTACGGGAATATATTTCTCACTGTCCAGTAACTTCACAATGCCTGCGTTGATTTTTTTGATAGAACCAACATGTCCTAAGTCGATAATCTCAGGGGGTTGATCATCAATTTGTTTAGCTTTTAAGGTTAGCTTTTCAGCCATTATTAGGTTGCCATCCTTACCTGTTAAACCAATTGCACGACCACCTGCTTGGTTAATATCGCTAACAATTTGCTTGTTTACCAAGCCACCTAAAACCATTTGAACAACATCCATAGTCTCATTGTCAGTGATACGCATACCTTCTACAAAGTGGCTTTCTTTGCCAATCTGTTCAAGCAGTTTACCAATTTGAGGACCGCCGCCATGGACGATAACGGGATTGATACCCACTTGTTTGAGCAACACAATATCATGCGCGAAGCTCTTTTTAAGCTTTTCGTCTGTCATGGCGTTGCCGCCGTATTTGATCACAATAGTTTTGCCCGAATAGCGCTGAATGTAAGGCAGGGCTTCGGTTAGTATATGGGCAATCTGTTTGGCATCTGTATCTGGCATGTTGTTCTCTTGATCTAAAAAGTAATGTTGGGAGCACACCCCCCCACTTTTACATGATGATATGTGGAGTTGTGTATCTAAGATGCTAATAACAACACACCTCTTCATTTTTTACTACTTTTTATACGACCAGAAGTACATTCCTCACTTTTACATGTTTAAGGAAAGATTAAATCCCATAAATTCTGTCAACGCCAAGTTTTATTTTATGGGACTTAATAAGTTGTTCCTTTATAACAACCATGTAAAAGTGGGGGGGTGTACTTCGTTTTAATCTGATGTTTGAGTACTAAAAAGGAAGTGGCACCTTATTCTCTAATTGACCAAAAACATTCCGAAACTGTTGTTGGATTTCCTCAAGGCGTTTTTCAGATGCGGCTTCAAATCGAAACCCAAGGCAGGCACTGGTATTTGATGAGCGAACCAGCCCCCAGCCATCATCATAATCCACTCTTAAGCCATCAATGAGCGTTAAGTTTGCGCCAGAAAAGTTTGATTGCTTGATAAACTGTTCCACCAAATAGTTCGCTTCTTCGTGGCTATTCATATGCAGTTTGTATTCGGGTGTGGAAATACTATCAGGAATTTCGTTGAATACCTCGGCGCTGGATTGCGACGTTCTGGATAAAATTTCTAGCAAACGTGCTGCAACATAAGGCCCATCATCAAAGTTATTCCAACGGTCTGGCATAACGATATGCCCGCTAAATTCCCCACCCATAACGGCATTGAGGCGCTTCATTTGTATTTTTAAAATGGAATGCCCGCTGACGCACATGGAGGCTTGTCCGCCTGCTTTACTGATTGCTTTGGGTAGTAAATAGCTGCACTTCACATCAAAGACGATGCAGGCGCTGGGCTGTGTTTTTAGCACCTCTTGCGCGAGCAAAATCATAATGCGATCGGGCCAGAGAATCTTGCCATTGTTGTCCACGGCAATCATACGGTCGCCGTCGCCGTCAAAGGCGATGCCAATATC
>CAYOHT010000094.1:0-5675 GCA_964403815.1 uncultured Cocleimonas sp. | reverse complement strand
CGGCGTTTCTTCAAAAACAATCTTAATGCCATTATGGTCAGGTGGATTATGGCTACCTGTGATCATCACCGAGTTTTTGATATTGAGATGGGTCAATGCAAAGTAAACGACAGGGGTTGCGGTAAGCCCAATATCGGTGACATTACAGCCAACTGAAGTTAAGCCCAGTATCAGAGACTCTCTGATTGATGCGCTAGAAACGCGACCATCGCGCCCAAGAATTATCTCAGGCGAGTCACGTTTGACAAGCTGCCCGCCGATGGCTTGACCGATTGAGTAGGCATCGTCATAACGTCCATCAACACACCATTCTGTGCCTATTTGACCACGAATATCATAGGCACGAAAAATGTCTTTATTGATGGGTGGCATGGTTTGTGATGTGCTACTTTTTACCAGAGTGTCCAAAACCACCTTCACCACGTGCTGTGTCATCAAAGCTTTCAACCTGATTTAGCTCAACTTGAATCACAGGAATAATCACCAGTTGCGCGATACGATCGCCTTCTTCAATGGTGAACTCCTTATCGCCACGATTCCAACAAGAAATAAATAATTGACCTTGGTAATCCGAATCAATTAAGCCTACTAAATTGCCCAATACAATGCCGTGTTTATGCCCTAAACCCGAACGTGGCAGAATAGTCGCCGCTAGCGAAGGGTCTTCAATATGAATCGCCATGCCTGTTGGGATTAGGTGTGTTTCACCTGGCTTTACGGTGAGTGATTCATCAATACAGGCGCGCAAATCCATGCCTGCAGAGCCTGTCGTTGCATAATGGGGTAGGGGGATAGTATCGCCGATGCGCTTGTCTAGTATTTTGTAATTTACTTGGGGCTTGTCTTGGTGATGTGTGCTCACTGATAATTCCTTTTGGTATGAATTCTTATTTGTAGGTTGGTGCTGAACTTGTGAAGCCCAACAAACAGTGTTTCGTTGGGCTTCATTTTTCAGCGCCAACCTACAGTATTATTTGCTTGAAAACAGCTGTGAAACAATCTCCATAATTTCAACAGCTAATTCTGCTTTATCCTTCTCAGGCAACGAAACATGCTCATCTTTCCAAATAACTTCAACTTGATTGGTGTCTTGATCAAAACCTTGGTTCTTACCCACAGGATTTGCCACAATCATATCCAACTTTTTACGTTTTAATTTTCCTTGCGCATGCTTGATCAGGTTTTCTGTCTCTGCAGCAAAGCCTACACTAAATAGCTTAGGGAACTGGTGAGATACGTCAAAAAGAATATCAGGATTGTAGTTTAAATCTAAAGAAAGTTTATCTTTAGACTTTTTCATTTTTTGATCGGCGATATTGGCGGGCGAATAATCAGAAACTGCAGCAGTGGCGATAAAAATATCCGCTGTTTTTGCTTGCTCAAGCGTTTGAGTGTGCATCTCTTTGGCTGATTCAACCAAGTGGCGGGTAACACCTTCTGGCGTTTCAAGCGCAACTGGACCAGAAACTAATGTGACTGTTGCACCTAATTTTTTCGCGGCAGTCGCAATGGCATAACCCATTTTTCCAGAACTGCGGTTACTAATAAAACGTACAGGGTCAATCGCTTCACGAGTAGGGCCTGCAGTGATTAAAACGTGCTTTCCTGCGAGTGCTTTGGGCGGTGATGAAAATGTTTTTTCAATAATCTCTGCCAGCTCAACTGCTTCTATCATACGTCCCGCACCTGTTTCACCGCAAGCTTGCTCGCCGCTTGCAGGGCCGTGCAAGGTGATGTTGCGTTGCTGTAATATTTTGCAGTTCTTTTGCGTGGCGGGATTTTCCCACATCACACGATTCATTGCAGGTGCAATGTGTAAAGGCGCTTCAGTGGCTAAACAAACAGTGGTAAGTAAATCATTCGCATGACCGCCTGCAATGCGTGCGATTAAGTCGGCGGTTGCGGGTGCAATCATTATCAAATCCGCCCAACGCGCTAGCTCAATATGTCCCATTGCGGCTTCGGCTTCCGGGTCGAGTAAGTCCGTTGCAACAGGGTTGCCTGTTAATGCTTGTAGCGTGAGTGGCGTGATAAATTTAACGGCCGCTTTTGTCATACAAACGCGAACATCCGCGCCTTTTTTTATAAGCAGGCGCACCAATTCGGCTGTTTTGTAAGCGGCAATACCACCGCTTATCCCGATAAGTATTTGTTTGTTGTTTAAGTCTGACATAATCAGATGAGATTATAGCAATAAACAGTGACTTATGGCGATTACCGATTGGGCAATCGAAGACAGACCCCGAGAAAAATTACTCCACAAAGGTGCTGAGGCACTGACCGATGCCGAATTGTTGGCGATATTTCTGCGCACGGGCATAAAAGGTAAGACGGCGGTTGATCTTGCGCGTGATTTAATCGCAGATAATGGTGGCTTGTCGCCGTTATTAGCCGCCAATGAAGAACAGTTCTGCCAAAGCAAAGGTTTGGGGCAAGCCAAATATGTTCAAATGCAAGCGGTGGTAGAAATGAGCCGCCGCTATTTGGAAGAAAAAATACAGCGTGGTGATGCGTTAGACAATGTGAACGATGTTAAAAACTATCTGAAATCTCGTCTACAGCATTATCCGTTTGAAGTTTTCTCTTGTTTATTTTTGGATAATAAGCATCGCGTAATCGAATACGAAGAATTGTTTCGAGGCACGATTGATGGCGCGAGTGTTCATCCGCGAGAAGTTGTGAGGCGCGTATTACATCATAATGCGGCTGCGATTATTTTGGCTCATAATCACCCCTCAGGCATTGCCGAGCCGAGTCAGTCTGATATGCAAATTACCACTAAGTTAAAACAAGCATTAGAAATGATTGATGTGCGCGTGTTAGATCATTTTATTATTGGTGATGAGATGGTTTCATTTGCTGAGCGTGGTTTGCTTTAAATAGATAAACATCATGTAAAAGTGGGGGGGTGTGCATTCAACAACTAAGTAAAGAGACAATGAAACGGTTCGCTGAATGGGGTCGAAGGGTTTCTCGGTAAATAGGAGATATGTTTTTACTCCATGCTACTAGAAATTTCTACACTTTGCCGCAAGGTTTTATGAATAGGGCAACGATCTGCGATTTCTAACATGCGGTGGCGTTGCTCTTCAGTAAAATCTCCTTCAAGATGAATCTTACGTGTAATGCGTGAAGGGGAGTTATCAAGCTTATTCGGTGGGATATAATTTAAACGCACGTTAATAACATCAAGGTTGATATTTTTCATTTCTGCATACATGCTAAGCGTTATCGAGGTGCAACTGCCGAGTGCAGAAAGTAATAATTCAAAAGGTGTTGCACCTTTGTTATCACCTTTAAGTTCTTTGGGTTCATCAGAGTAAAGCGTGTGATCACCCATGGTTATTTTTTGTGTATATCGATTTGTCGTGTTTTCTACAAATACCTCTGATGTCATTCCAGCACTCCCTTGTTATTGCATTAACTTAAGGATAGTTGATTGTTGACTTAAAAACTGTATTTATTGAGATATGCCATGTAAAAGTGGGGGGGTGTACCTATAATAATAAGATCTAATAAACCCCATGCTCACGCGTCGATAGGAACTCAATGTCTGGCCATTTCTCTTCTGCCATCATTAAATTGACACGAGTTGGCGCGATGTAGACAAGTTCACCGGCATGATCGAGCGATAAATTCGCTTCTGCCTTCTTTTTAAATTCACCCAGCATTTTTTCATCATTGCAATGAATCCAGCGTGCGGTTTGTACGTTAATACCTTCAAAAATACATTCAACTTTATATTCGTCTTTTAAGCGTTGTTCAACCACATCAAATTGAAGCACACCGACTGCACCTAAAATCAGATCGTTATTTTTAAAGGGTCGGAATAACTGCGTTGCGCCTTCTTCACAAAGCTGGTCTAAGCCTTTTTGGAGCTGCTTCATTTTCAGCGGGTCTTTTAGTTGCGCACGACGAAATAGCTCAGGCGCAAAGCTTGGGATGCCAGTGAAAAATAAATCTTCACCTTGTGTAAACGTATCACCAATGCGAATGGTGCCGTGGTTGTGTATGCCGATAATGTCGCCAGGGTAGGCTGTGTCGATATGTCCACGGTCTGCTGCTAAAAAAGTGAGCGCATCAGGGATTTTCACGTCTTTTTTAAGGCGCACGTGATTGAGCTTCATGCCTTTTTCAAAACTGCCCGAACAGATACGCATAAACGCAATACGGTCACGATGTTTTGGGTCCATATTTGCTTGAATTTTAAAGATGAATCCGCTAAATTTCTCTTCTGAGGGTAATACTTCGCGCGTGGTTGCCATGCGTGGTTGTGGGGCAGGGGCGTATTTAACAAAATAAGCAAGCAATTCTGCAATGCCAAAATTATTGGTTGCCGAGCCGAAGAACACAGGCGTAAGTTCACCGCGTAAATAGGTTTCTAAGTCAAAGGTATTGCTTGCGCCTAATACGAGATCAACCTCTTCGCGTAGTTCTTCTGCTTGTCCGCCTAAAAGTTCATCTAAACGAGGGTTGTCAATGCCTTGAATGATCTCGCCTTCAAGGATTTTTCCGTCGTGATTTGGGTCGTACAAATGCACGGCATCATTGTGAATGTGGTAAACGCCTTTGAGACGTTTGCCCATGCCTATAGGCCAAGTGACGGGCGCACATTTTATTTTGAGTACGCTTTCAACTTCATCCAATAATTCAATCGGATCACGACCTTCACGATCGAGCTTGTTAATAAACGTCATAATGGGGGTGTCACGCAAGCGACAAACTTCCATCAATTTAATGGTTCGTGCTTCTACACCTTTTGCTACGTCGATTACCATTAATGCAGAATCAACAGCGGTTAGCGTACGGTAAGTATCTTCCGAGAAGTCTTCGTGACCGGGTGTATCTAGCAGATTAATGATTTTATCTGGGTCAGTCGGCTTTTCTTTGTTGAGCATGTACGGGAATTGCATCACCGATGAAGTCACCGAGATACCACGTTCTTTTTCCATCGCCATCCAATCAGATGTCGCGTGGCGCGCTGCTTTTCGCCCTTTTACAGAACCTGCGAGCTGGATAGCACCCCCGAATAACAACAGTTTTTCAGTGATGGTGGTTTTACCCGCATCGGGATGTGAAATAATCGCAAAGGTGCGGCGTAGGGCGGTTTCTTCGGTGTGGGTAGACATGTTATTTTGGAAATCCTACCACTAAAATTTCTAGCAATGCTTTTTGTGCATGAAGACGATTCTCTGCCTCATCCCAAACCACACTTTGCTTGCCATCAATGACAGATGCGCTAACTTCTTCTTCACGGTGCGCAGGTAAACAATGCATAAAGAGTGCATTTTTATCCGCAAGCGCCATAACTGCATCATCAACTTTAAAAGAGCCAAACGCTTTCTCGCGAATCTTCTGCTCTTCTTCTTGACCCATGCTCGCCCATACATCCGTGGTGATTAAATCAACGCCTTTTACAGCATCTTTAATATCGTGGAATATTGTAATGTGATCGCTTAATGATTCAGTCAATTTTGCATCAGGCTCATAGTCTTTTGGACAAGCGATGTTTAGGTGAAAGCCAAATTGCTTCGCCGCATTCATCCATGAGTGACACATATTATTGCCGTCGCCAACATAAGTTGCTGTTTTCCCAGCGATGCTTCCGCGATGCTCAACGTAAGTCATCATGTCTGCCAATAATTGGCAGGGGTGAAAATCATCAGTCAATGCAT
>CAYOHT010000093.1:0-7911 GCA_964403815.1 uncultured Cocleimonas sp. | reverse complement strand
TACTGGCGCGTTTGGTGGCATTACTGGCAACAGAGATAAGCTCTTTAAGTGCTATCTCATCATCAGTTGGAGGAACGGCTCGGCATCTTTGACGTATTAATTCAGAAACACTAATACCTTCTTTGTCAGCCTCATCGTTAATAAATTGTTTAAATTCAGGCGTGCTTAATACCGTAATACGTTCAGACTTAACACTCATATTAATATCCATGTATATAATAATATTATCATTATAACACGCATTATAATGTTTTAAAAATTGTCTAGTAATCAAATAAAGTATGCGTTTATGGGATATATATAAGTGGAATCACACCCCCCTACTTTTGAATGATAGCTCGTTAGTTTTTTAGCGGCTACTAGGATTTATGCAAGCTCAATGAGCTATATTTGCTTTTAAGAATTATTAACCAGGCTCAGTAAACTCTAATAATTGAGTTATCCAGTTTAAATAAAAAAAATGGATAGCTCGCTAAAACTAGAGGGTGTGCTCGGATAAATTTCTGTATAATTACTTTTTTATATAATCTAAGAACTACTTATGCTTACTTTTTCTGCCGCAATCTTAATTGGCTTAGTTTTACTGATTTGGAGTGCAGATCGCTTTATTGATGGTGCTTCTAGTATCGCTAGAAACATGGGGATTTCTCCACTTATTGTCGGAATTGTAATAATTGGTCTAGGAACTTCCGCGCCTGAAATGCTGGTTTCTGGAGTTGCTGCAGTTCAAGGTAACCCTGGTTTGGGCATTGGTAATGCATTAGGGTCAAACATTACAAATATCACCTTAGTTCTTGGTTTTACTGCTATTCTTTATGTTCTTCCTGTGAATTCTAGCTTGCTTAAAAAAGAACTTCCTTTAGTATTAGCAACGGCGCTGCTAGCATGGGGATTACTGTCTGATGGCTATTTTTCTCGGATTGATGGTGTAATTCTCGTTGTTGCTTTGATAATCGTTTTTGGTTGGATGATCTTGTCGGCTAAAAAAGTTGCAAGCAGTCATGACCCGCTAATTGATGAGACTATTGAAGAGCTACCTGAAAAACTGGAGAATAATAAGGCTATAATATGGACTATCGTTGGTTTAGCTTTGTTACTAGCAAGCTCAAATATATTGGTTTGGGGTGCATCAAACATAGCCAGTGAGATGGGTGTTAGTGACCTTGTTATTGGTTTAACAATTGTTGCTATAGGTACGAGCTTGCCCGAATTAGCGGCAACTATCAGCAGCGCACGTAAAGGCGAAACGGATCTAGCTGTAGGTAACATTGTTGGTTCAAATCTCTTTAACACGCTTGCTGTGTTGGCAATACCAGGCTTGGTACAACCACTAACTGTACCTGAGGGTGTATTAGACCGTGATATGCCTATTATGGTAGTACTTACGGTATTGTTGTTGATCTTCAGTTTTGGTTGTTTTAAAAGTTCGCGCTATAAGATCAATCGTTCCAAAGGCATTATTTTACTCTTGGCATTCTTTGCATACCAAAGTCTCTTGTTTTATCAATATGCAGGAACAGTTTAACAATGGGAAAAAGTAATCATGATTTTATAGGGCTTGCTAAAGCAGTTATTGATGCTGAAATAGATGCCATTAGTACGATGAAAGCAAATATTAATGATTCGTTTTCAGGTGCCTGTGAAGCAATTCTCGCTTGCCAAGGCCGTGTGATTATCTCTGGCATGGGAAAGTCAGGACATATTAGTAATAAAATTGCAGCTACTTTCGCTAGCACAGGAACACCTGCATTTTTTGTTCATCCTGGTGAAGCATTGCACGGCGACTTAGGAATGATCACTGGTGATGATGTGGTGATTGCCATTTCTAACTCTGGTACGACAGAAGAAGTCGTCACCCTCGCCTCATTGGTTAAACGACTTGGCGCGGTTGTTATTGGTATGTCGGGCGATACACAGTCACCGCTTGCAGAGCTTTCTGACTTTCATCTGAATATTGCTGTAGAAAAAGAAGCGTGCCCTATGGGTTTAGCGCCTACTTCAAGCACGACTGTAACCTTGGTCATGGGTGATGCACTGGCTGTCGCCCTTTTAGAGGCACGTGGTTTTACGCCAGAGGATTTTGCCCGCTCGCATCCTGGTGGTCGTCTTGGAAAACGTTTGTTGGTACATGTTAAAGATATTATGCACAGCGGTGATGCCCTACCCGCTTGTTCGCCAGAAACTTCGTTGAAAGATGCTATATTAGAAATGACGGGGAAAAAACTGGGCGCAACATTGGTTGTTAATGGCGATAATAGTTTGTTTGGTATTTTTACCGATGGCGATTTACGCCGTGTCTTTGAAAGTGGTTTTGAAGATGGTATTGATATGAAGCATGTAACTATTGGTGATGTAGCGCACAAAAACTGTATTTCAACTAATACTGATGAACTGGGTGTTAATGTTGTCAATCTCATGCAAGAGAAAGAAATTACCGTTTTACCTGTTGTAAATAAAGACAATAAAGTAAAAGGAATCATACATATGCACGATTTACTTAAAGCAGGAATTGTTTAATGACGATTAAAAATAAAAGCCAAGAACTGATTAATAAAGCAAAAAATATAAAACTCATCATTTTTGATGTGGACGGCGTATTAACAGATGGCAGTCTTTTCTTTGATAATCAGGGGCAAGAGTACAAAGCGTTTAATTCTAAAGATGGTCATGGTTTACGTTTATTATTAGAAAATGACGTTGAAGTTGCTCTGATTACAGGCAGGCAATCTGAGTTGGTAAAACATCGTGCTGAAAACCTACGCTTAAACCCCGATTTAATCTACCAAGGCTATCGCGATAAAATACCTGCTTTTAATGATTTACTTAAAAAAACTGGTTTTAAACGAGAGAATATTGCCTATGTTGGTGATGATGTGATCGATTTACCCATTATGTGTCAGGTCGGTTTCTCTATTGCTGTCGGTGATGCCAACTGGTTTGTAAAAGAGAAAGCTGATTGGACGACTGAAATAGGTGGTGGTAAAGGAGCGGCTCGTGAAGCCAGTGAGTTTATCCTTGATGCACAAGGTAAGTTAGAAGCGCTTTACGAGGCTTATACAACCGGTGAGGAAATAGATTAGTATGAACCGTGGAGGGTTACTTTTGCTTGTTTTATCTGTGCTAATTGCTGTTGTGATTACATGGATGAATACTACTTGGTTGACTTACAAGGGTTTTCAATTCACCCAAAAAGTAAAAAAAATTGACTATTATCTCAGTGACTTTACCCTATTAAACACGTTGCCTGATGGTCAAATGCGCTACTTTGTTACGGCGGAACATCTTGTTCATCAACAATCTACAAACTCTAGCGAAATATTCAAGCCCCGATTCCAAGCCAGTGATGTTGATGGCTCAATGGTTACATTAAAATCTGATAAGGCCGAACAGAATAAAGAAGGTATTATTAAGTTGGAGGGAGATGTGAACGTAATAAAAAACAGCCCGAAAATTAAAGAAAACTTTGAGTTGATAACCCACGATTTAATCTATAATCCTAAACAGAAGGCGTTATCATCAACGTCAAAAGTTATATTTACCTCACACCAAGGTCAGTTACAGGGCGTTGGTTTTAGCACTAAGCTTGATGAACAAGAACTAAGGATACACTCAAATGTACGCGCTGAATTCCATCCCGCAAAATAATAGCTTTATAAAAATATTCATCGCCAGTTTGCTGATCATAACAATGTCAGTGACATTGGCGTTAAAATCTGATGTTGAAAAGCCAGTATTTATTAATGCGGACAGTGTTCTCTTTAATAAGAACAAAGGATTGGCTGTTTACGAAGGCAATGTCTCTATTATACAAGGGACATTAAAGATTACAGCTCACCGCATCGAAATTAATGCACCCAATAATGAAATCCAACGAATCACTGCTACTGGCAACCCTGTTACTTTTCAACAAAAAATGGATGATAGTAAGCTTGCTAAAGGAAGTGCTAATAAGTTACTTTATCTTGTTGAAGGAAAGAAAATACTCATGGATGGTAATGCGGTTATCTCTCAAAATAATGATAAGTTCAGCAGTAACCATATCGAATATTCAACCAAAACAGGCGAGTTAAAGGCGGGAAAAAACAAGAACACGACAGGTAGTAAGGGCAGAGTAAAAGTGATTTTCTTCCCTAGTAATAAAGCAAAATAAAAGCTATGTCAGTTATACGCGCGAAAGATTTACATAAAAGCTATGGTAAACGGGACATACTCAAAGGCATTTCACTTAATATAAAAAATGAGGAAGTGGTTGGTTTACTTGGCCCTAATGGAGCAGGTAAAACAACCTGCTTCTATATGGTTGTGGGGCTTGTCGCTTGTGATAAAGGCTCGGTAATCCTTGAAACAGATAATGGCAATGTAGATTTAACTAAGCTGCCTATGCATCTTCGAGCGCGTCACGGTTTGGGATATCTGGCACAGGAAGCCAGTATTTTTCGTAAACTAAGCGTTGCTGATAATATTTATTCTATCTTAGAAACACGAAAAGATTTAAACCGTGAATCTCGACGAGATAAATTGGAAAGCTTATTAGAAGAATTTCAAATAACCCACATCCGCGATAGCTTGGGTATCAGCCTATCAGGTGGTGAACGCCGTCGTGTGGAAATTGCGCGGGCACTTGCAACAGAACCTTCTTTTATATTACTTGATGAGCCTTTTGCAGGTGTTGATCCTGTTTCTGTCATTGAAATACAAAAGATAATCAGCTACTTAAAAAACCGTGGTATTGGCGTACTTATTACAGATCACAATGTCCGTGAAACATTAGGGATTTGTGATCGCGCATATGTGCTGGGCAATGGTGCGATAATTGCTGAAGGCTCACCTGAATCTATATTAGAAAACAAGCAGGTGCGTGAGGTTTATTTGGGTGAAGACTTTAAACTATAATATTAAGTTATAGGCTCAAAGCACACCCCCCTAGTTTTGAATGATAGCTCGTTAGATTTTTAACGACTGTTAGAATTTATGCAAAGCTCCATGATATTTTAACTATAGTGCCACCTTCACAAAGGTAACAGAAGTCTTTAAGCAAAAACCATACCATCAATCATAATTTTTAATAAAAAAGTAAAACTCGTGCTATGATCTTAGTAGAAACGTGTAAAAATGATAATAAATAACAACGGTCGATGGATACAATAAAAACAAAATATGATTAAGCAAAGCCTCAATTTAAAACTTGGACAGAGTTTATCAATGACTCCGCAGTTGCAACAGGCAATACGCCTTCTGCAACTCTCATCAGTTGAACTTCAACAAGAAATCCAAGAAATCCTTGAAATTAATCCTTTATTAGAAAGAGCTGATGAAGGTTCATCTGAGCCAACGGTAGAAACCGAACAAGCCAATGAAAAATCAGAGATAAATGACTCCCCTGCCCCAGACTCATCAACTGAAAGCATCCCTGAGGATATGAGTATTGATGCGGATTGGGATGATATTTACGATCCTGCATGGAAAGTATCAAACGGTAGTGAGAGTGGCGCATCAGATTTTATTGAGACGATGCATTCTGCCCCGCAAGGACTGCACGAGCACTTACTCTGGCAAGTTGAGATGAGTAACTTAAGCCTTCAAGACAAAGAGATTGCTAAATTAATTATTGATTATATCGATGATGATGGTTATTTAACCGAGACTCTGGAGCAAATACATGACTCACTTGAAGACTTGTTATTCATTGAGCTTGATGAGGTCGAGGCAATTCTTACTTATGTTCAAAATCTTGGGCCGATGGGTGTTGCGGCACGATCATTATCAGAATGTCTTATGTTACAATTAGTTAGCGATCATTGTGACAACCCATCTTATAAAAAAGCATACCGATTATTAGATAAACATCTGGACTTACTTGAAAAAAGAGATTATACAGTTATAAAAAGAACTTTGAGGTTAACCACTTCTAGTCTAGAAGAGTTGATGCAACTGATTCGTTCACTGGAGCCAAAACCGGGAAAAGTTTTTAGTACGACAACTGCTGATTACATCACTCCCGATATTTATGTTAAAAAAGTAAACGGACAATGGAAGATCTCGCTGAATGGCGAAACCCAAGCAAGATTGCAAGTAAACGATTATTACGCGGAAATGCTAAACATTAATACGAATACCGATACAAAAAATAATATAAATTCATCCTCAGCTCTTGGAGGTGAAGCAACCAGCTACATCAAAGATAATTTACAACAAGCTCGCTGGTTTATTAAAAGCTTAGAAAATAGAAATAGCACCATTGTTAATGTTGCCCATGCCATCGTAAGCAGACAGCTTGCTTTTTTTCAATACGGCGATGAAGCGATGAAACCGATGGTTTTAAAGGATTTGGCAGATCAACTCGGCTTACATGAATCCACGATTTCTCGCGTCACTACACGCAAATATATGCACACTCCGCGTGGTGTGTACGAATTCAAACATTTTTTCTCTAGCCATGTGAGTACAGACACGGGTGGGGAATGTTCAGCAACGGCCATTCGCGCAATGATTAAAAAACTCATCAATAATGAGGACCCTGCGAAACCGCTGAGCGACAACAAATTGACGAATCTTCTTAAACAAAGAGGAATCAATGTAGCGCGACGTACTGTCGCAAAATACCGCGAAGCTTTGGCAATACCATCGTCTCACGATCGAAAAGTATTTGCTTAAGATTATTGTTAAAACAAACATAAGGAGAAAGAGAGTATTGTAGATAGCTTCGTAGAGTGATCTTCCTGAAAGGGCTTTCAGGGCAAGAGTCACAAAAAAACCTAAGAAAAGGAGTAAATTAATATGCAATTAGATATTACTGGTCATCACATAGACGTAACCCCACTTCTCAATAATTATATAAAAGAAAAAGTTACGCGCTTAAAACGTCATTATGATCAAGTACTCAACATCCACGTTATTCTTGAAGTGCAAAAACACACTAATAAAGCTGAAGCTTCAATCAACGTTAGTGGAAACCATATTTTCGCAAATGCCAATGGGCATGATATGTATGCGGCAATTGATGCACTTGCGGATAAGTTAGACAGACAAATTCTCAAACACAAAGAAAAACTACGAAGTCACCATCGACAAGAAGGTAGCCATCGTAATATTGAAATCAATCAAGTCGCCTAACTGTCATTAATACAAAGTTATCTATAATAGATAACTTTGTATTAGACTTAAAAAGTGGATACCTTATAATCTATATATTAAGGTATCCAATGTATTTTAAATGTCATCAACATCTTCTAACAAATTTCCACCTTTCTTTGACCCAGAACGAATTCAATTTATAAAAACTATAAAGAGCAAGAAGTGTGCTTTTGATGCACTCACAGCACTACTCATCAAAGGTCAAAAAGAAGTCACTAAAAACCAAGTATTTGATGCACTCATAAAACGTGAAAAGTTAGGTAATACCAGTATTGGAAATGGAATAGCCATACCTAAAGCTCACCTTCCGATTACTAACCCACGTATTGCAATGCTTTCTCTAAAGAAAGGCTTAGAGTTAGGCGCTGCTGATAAAAAAGCAGTAAAGTTATTTATTGCGATACTCATACCTGATAAACAGCGTGATCAATATCAGATGGTATTAAGTACATTGAATCAGAAACTTATCATTGATGGCATACCTGATAAAATTTTAGATTCTAAAAAATCCAAGTTTATTAGTTAAGCACTTTGAAAGTATCCTATTTGATAGCCCATAAGAGGTTTATAGTTGTATATATTCACAATAATCATTTTAATTATAAAAAAGGAAAAATGAATGCATTTAGTCATCGTTAGTGGAATGTCAGGCGCGGGGAAATCTCACGCCCTTCACACCCTCGAAGATCAAGGCTATTTCTGCATTGATAATCTCCCTCTAGAATTATTAAATAGCGCCTTAAAAACAAATAGACTGTTAGAACGAAAGAAAATAGC
>CAYOHT010000092.1:0-7975 GCA_964403815.1 uncultured Cocleimonas sp. | reverse complement strand
TCACCACGTCGATCAAAAAAACGACGCATAAGCTCATCAAGCATTTCATTCTTATCACCACCAGAGAAATCATGACCAAAAGACTTACGTGCTTTAGGTTTTTTTGTGGTACTGATATTAACAACTGCACTACTGTGTAACTCAACCAATTTTGTAAAATCAGGGAGCTCTGCTGAGACAGCGCTTGACTGCAAAACAAGAAGTGACACTAAAAACACTATGCTTCGTAGCCCCTTTTTTATCATTTTTCTTTTGCTGGATAACATTTATATTACTCTCGTATATTTTAACAAAAACCATGCCTAGGATTTGATGCCTTGTAAGCCAGCAGAATTTTATGGGACTTAATCAGGCTTTCCTTAAATAAACATCATGTAAAACTAGGGGGGTGTGCTTTATATTTTTATATCAGAAGTTAGTTATTACTAATTTCTTATGCATCAATTTTATCAAGTACTTTTGGGGAAAATCGTTCTGCTATTGTTTCTTTGGCAATGAGTTTTTTAACCACCAATAACGCGACAAACAAACCACCCAACCCTGCTAATATACTGAGGCCTTCTCCACCCCATAGTTTACCTAGTGTAGCAAAAAGGAAAAGAGATAATATGGGAAAAATATAGACTAACAAAGTTCCCTGGATAAGTTTACTCGGCGCTAGCCCAAGCTGAACAGCATCCCCTGCTTTTAAATCCAAGCTATTTTCTACTTTAATTGTATATTCTGTATCAATAGCAGACTTAAATAATTTCACACTGCCACACGATGATTTTGATGAGCACTCACCGCAGGACATCTTATTAACTGCTTTTAAGAATGCATGATCGCCTTTAACATAAGCAACTTCTGCTGTTTTTTGTGGCATTGTTTGATCAACCTTATATATTTTTGCTAACCGTATTTTTATTCTTTCTTTTGGAGATTATCAACAATAAAGTGCAACGTGGTTTCAGGCACTTCACCTACTACGGTAATAATATGATCACCTCTTTGTTGCGTGACAACATTCAAAGCCCCTGAATTCACTTTCACTGAACCAACCCCTGAATCCGCAGAAGTCAAAGGTGATACAAATACAGACAAAGAGCTTAAACCATCAGAAACCACATAGTGCTTAGTCTCGTTATGCTTAATATCACCATCACCCCCTTTTGTATGTTTCATTGAAGGAGCTTGCATAATTTCAAAACCTGCAGGAAGCGTTTCTATTACCCACCCATCATCCAAGTTAGTATTTGGTAACTGACGAAGGCTAGGTTTTTCTTGCAGTACAGGAGAAGACGGCTTTTCAGCAGAAACCTTAACAGGCATGACTGAGCTATCTTTTGTCATAACAACTGGAGCACCCACCTGATTAGCAATTTCCGCAGAAACATCGCTAATCACCACTTGTGAGTCTTGCTTTTTTGCAAACACCTCTTCCGTTGTCTTTTCTGGCACTGATATTTTTATATCTGTAAACATAAACTGTTCAACAGGTTTATGTGACTTCCCTACTAACATGTAGTCAAGCAACATGCCTGTTTTAGTATCTATGCAATACTTTTGCAAATAACGTTTTCTGTCTTTAGGCCGCGCAGTGATAATACGACACGATATATCCGCAACTCTATTCTCACGCCCCATATCAAAAGAATAAACCGCATTCATTTCGGGGCTAATTCGAGGGATTGATGCTAATGAAAAACCTTGTAGCTCTCGTGACACTTCACTTCCTGCTTCGTTTAAACGAACAACGCGTTCCGTTTTAACACCATTAGCAACAGAATGTTCAATATGCAAACTAGAAAGCGTACCACCCTTTAAATAGGCTAATGTTCCTTTATAGTTTAATTCATGCAACGCCTTATTCATTCTATTTAGCAATTCCACAGCCTCAATATCTGCATACACCGTAGGCATAACCGTTAGAAAAAAAGCAACAATCATTCCTTTCACTTTCGCAGAGGATTTGAAAGAAGAATATTTAAGACTAGCATTCATTATTTATAATCTGCATAAGCAATAACACGAACAGAAGGAACAAAAGTTGACGTTGATGCATACTCCATATGGCTATCAACATATCGTTTTAAGAATGAACGCGCATGCGCGTTAGCTTGACGATACTCACTCTTGGCATTCATCTTACTAGCAGCACCTTCAACAACCGCAGTAACTTGTGAAGAATCAATCACACTAACATCTTGAGTCATCACGATAGCTTCCGTTGACTGATCATCTTTTTGGTAATTCTGAACGCCTATCACTGATATCGCCGCAACAGAAGCAGCTAGTGCAAAACCACCAACAGGACGAAGCCATGATCTCTGATTTTTTGCCACTGTTGTGGTGTCGTTTGCGGCATGATTTTTATTATCTTCAAGCTGCACTTCATTATACGCAGGCTCGCCATCAATCTGTGAATGTATACCCGCAAGAAAACTAGCATCTGCAACAGCCACCGAAGTCCTAGATCTCATAGTCTCACCGATCAACGCAAAGTGAGAAAGATTTTTACATAACGCATCATCAGATTTTAACTCATCCAATACACGCCTTTGTTCAAAAGTCCCTACCTCATCATCGAGCAATGCCGACAGATGCTCCGTTAAAGATACCTGCTGTTCTAGCTCATTAGATTTTGTTTTACTGTTGCTCATTTTTCATCCAGTATTTATTCGTTTGGTTGCAGTATATTTCAATGCGTTAATATCCCTAATACTAAGGACAAGAACTAAGCCATTAAGTTCATCAATTAACTACTTATTTTAGATTATCGTAAGTATTTTATAAATTCTTACATACCATACAATAAATGAACTTAAGTCTTACTGAATCACATCTACTCCAACAAAGGCTCTAACTCATTTTCAATAGACTCTCGCGCCCTAAAAATCCGCGAACGAACCGTACCTATCGGACAATCCATTGTTTCTGAAATTTCTTCATAACTTAGGCCTTCAAGTTCTCTCAGCGTGATGGCAATACGTAAATCATCCGGCAATGCATCAATCGCATTTTGTACCGTTAATTGAATTTCATCAGAGAGCGCTTCTCGTTCTGGTGTGCTTATATCTCTGAGCTTCCCGCCGCCCTCGTACTGCTCTGCTTCTTGCGCATCAATATCATCATCTGGCATGCGACGGTTTTTTGACACAAGATAGTTCTTCGCTGTATTAATAGAAATTCGATACAGCCACGTATAAAAAGCACTGTCTCCACGAAAGTTTTTTAACCCACGATACGCTTTGATAAATGATTCCTGAGAAACATCCATAGCGATATGCGGATCATGAACATAACGCGTAACAAGATTAATCACTTTTTGCTGATACTTTAATACCAAAACATCAAAAGCGGATTTATCCCCTGCTTGCACACGCCTGACCAGTTCTAAGTCTGTTTCTTTTGCGCCCATTCTATTTGCTTTACGCCTATTCTATTTGCTTTACGCTATTAAATTCAGCTACTAAAAAAATTATTCCGTGTATGATAATCTAATACAAAACTATTACAACCTATCCAAAAAACTAAAGAGTCTTTAAATAAATGTATGACGTTCTCATCATCGGCAGCGGCGCTGCTGGTCTTACACTCGCCTTAAGCTTACCTGACCACATGAAAATTGCGATCCTTAGCAAGGATGCACTCACCGAAGGCAGTACCTTTTATGCCCAAGGCGGGATTTCTGCGGTACTTGATGAAGCAGATTCCTTTGAATCACATATTGCAGATACTATTGATTCTGGCGCAGGTCTTTGTATTGAAGACGTAGTGCGTAATGTTGTAGAAAAAGGCCCCGAAGCGATCGATTGGCTCATCAAAGCAGGCGTACCTTTTACCCGTGAAGGCAACGACATTGAAGGTGTAGCAGGCTTGCACCTAACGCGCGAAGGTGGGCACAGCAACCGACGTGTTGCGCATGCCGCTGATGCCAGTGGAAGAGCCATAGAAACAACCTTAATTTCTAAAGTTAAACAACAGAAAAATATAAATTTATTTGAATACCATATTGCTATTGATTTAATTACCACACGGAAACTACAACAACGCAATAACCGCTGTGTGGGCGCTTATGTTTTAAACACAAAAACAGAAAAAGTTAGCACATTTCAATCACGTGTAACCGTGCTAGCGACAGGTGGAGCAAGTAAAGTCTACCTATATACTAGCAATCCAGACGGTGCAAGTGGGGATGGTATCGCCATGGGCTGGCGCGCAGGTTGCCGCGTTGCCAATATGGAGTTCATGCAATTTCATCCCACCTGCCTTTATCATCCGCACGCAAAATCTAACTTGATCACCGAGGCAGTCCGAGGTGAAGGGGGGCGATTAATGCTACCCGACGGAACCTACTTCATGGAGAAGTTTGACCCGCGAGGTGATCTAGCGCCACGAGATATAGTAGCCCGCTCTATTGACCACGAAATGAAGCGCTTAGGAATTGACTCTGTTTTTTTGGATATTACGCACAAGTCAAAAGAATTTATTATGGATCACTTCCCCAATGTTTATGCCATGTGTCGTAAATTTGGCTATGACATGAGTAAAGACCCCATACCTGTCGTACCCGCTGCACATTACACCTGCGGGGGTTTAATGGTGGATGACTCGGGTCATACTGACCTTGATAAGCTTTACGCCATTGGTGAAACCACCTTCACGGGCTTGCATGGTGCAAACCGTATGGCAAGTAATTCACTGCTTGAATGTGTGGTCTACGGGCAAGCCGCGTCAAAGGACATTGTAAAGAACTTTAACTCTATAGCCATAACTGAAAAAGAATCTCTTGATATTCCTGATTGGGATGAAAGTCGCGTAACTGACTCCGATGAGCGCGTAGTCATCAACCATAACTGGGATGAAATACGTCGTTTCATGTGGGATTATGTCGGCATTGTACGAACATCTAAGCGATTACAACGTGCACGAAATCGTATAGAAATGCTTCTCACTGAGATTGATGAATATTACTCAAACTTCCGTGTAACAGGCGACTTAGTAGAACTTAGGAATTTGGCAGAGGTGGCTAGATTAATAATTCGTTCAGCCCAAAAGCGTCAAGAGAGTCGAGGATTGCATTACACGCTCGACTATCCAAGTGCCGATGAGCGGTTAGAAAAGGTAAACAGTATTCTTGATCCTATAAAACGTGGTAGCAGTTAGAAATAAATATAGTTTTTAAGCGTTAAGCTGTATTACAGCTACAAAGCACACCCCCCTAGTTTTACATGATGTTTGTATAATATAAAAAACATCATGTAAAACTAGGGGGGTGTGCTTTGTGTTCGGTAGTATTCTTATGTACCTTGTAAGAGAATTTCCTCAGAGAAACCTTGGTTCTCAAGTATTCTGCGTAAACGTCTTAGTGCCTCCATTTGGATTTGTCTTACACGTTCTCGGGTTAAACCTAGTTCTTCACCCACTTGTGCAAGTGTTGAATTATCATGCCCATGTAAGCCAAAGCGCCTAACAATAACTTCTTGCTGCTTAGGGTCTAACTGATGCAACCAACTTTCCACCGAATTATGTACTGCCTCATCATTGATTGCTTCATCAGGCTCTAATTCGCTTTGTTCAGAAACAAAATTTACCAGCGGGCTATTACCTTCTTTACCGATAGTAATATCCAGTGAACTGACCCGTTCACCGTAATTTAATAGCTTTTGTAGTTTTTCTAAGGGCTTATCCAATGCAAGCGCAACTTCTGCTAGCGTTGGCTCTTCGCCATAGAGCTGGGTTAGCTCTCCTGCTTTTCGATAATATTGATTTATTTCTTTATTGATGTGGATGGGAAGCCGAATGGTACGTGATTGATTCATTAGTGCGCGTTCAATATTTTGTCGAATCCACCACGTTGCGTAGGTTGAAAAACGAAAACCACGTTCAGGGTCAAATTTTTCAACCGCATGAATCAACCCTAAGTTACCTTCTTCAATTAAATCAGGAAGCGCAAGCCCACGGTTTATATAACGGCGTGAAATCTTAACCACAAGACGAAGATTACAAACAATCATCTTATGCCGCCCTACTTCGTCACCTTCACGTGCTAAGCGACCATATTTCACTTCTTCTTCAGGGGTTAGTAACGGGGAAAATTCAATTTCTTTTAGATACAGCTGAATAGCATCTAATTCTTTACGAGGGACTCTGGTTTTTTTAACCGAGGTTGTTGGCGGGCCTTCAGGTGTTTTTTTCTCTGTGGATCTCAATTCCTGAGGACTAGAATTTATTCGAACACTCGTTTGTGATGATTGTGTATTTGGGGACATAGATCACTCTCCATAGTGTCTACATAACAAGACATTATTATTAAGAGAGCGTTGGTTTATGTCGTAAGATATAAACTTGGGAGTTCACTCTTTACAATAACATCCTTGTTATTTCGGTAGTTTTCCTACCAAAAATCCAAATAACCAGAGAATAAGGGGGACTGGTTAATTGGCACTTTTAATTGCTATGCGCTTAACTTCTTTCCTATTTTCTTTCCTGTAAATTCTCTACACTAAAGAAGACAAGGCATATTTATATAACCGACGGTACCAACAAAACAAATCAATTTCTACCTCTTTTGGTATATATTTACAAAAAAACTTATAACCCTTATTGTAGATCAAGCTTCATTATTGTTATTGACCCTGCATTTCTTTCGACTGAATGTTAGCATCACCCTATTAAAAATATAAGTAAAGGGCATACAATGAAAGACACGACGCATAAACTTAAAAATCCTTTTTTGCTGATTTTTATCCTCATCCTATTCACACAACCACTATTAGCTTTTCCACGCAATGATCTAAAACCTGGTGGCGTTGCTGTCCTTGCCGTTGCCCCATCAAATAATCCCAAGCCTAGCGTGACTTACCAAAAAAACCCTGTTGCTATCGTAAGAGGAAATCAAAACTGGCTAGCGATTGTGGGAATTCCACTAAGTGCAAAAATTGGCAACCATCAAATTAATATTTATAAAAACAACGCCAAAAATAAAACCTATCAGAATTTCACCGTTAAAGACTACAAATACAAAACACAACGCTTAACCATCTCGAACAAAAATAAAGTAAACCCCAACAATAAATCAAGCAAGCGGATTGAACGTGAATTTTTCTTAAAAAAGAAACTCAAAAAAACATACACTACAACCCCTCCTCATTTCAATTTTATAAGACCTGTAACGGGCAGAGACAGTGGGCGTTTTGGGCTTCGACGAATCTTAAACAAACAAAAACGCAATCCACACAGCGGCATGGACATCGCTGCACCTCGTGGACGATCGGTTAAATCCGCAGAAGCAGGACGTGTAATCTTCGCGGGGGATTTGTTTTTCACAGGAAAGGTTGTTTATATTGATCATGGCAATGGGCTACTCAGCCTTTACGCTCATCTAAGCAAGATTAATGTAAAAAAAGGACAACAAGTAAAGCGCGGTCAAATCATAGGGAAAGTAGGGAAAACAGGCCGAGTCACAGGGCCTCACCTGCATTGGTCTGTTTACTTAAATGGAAATGCTGTTGATCCCAGACTATTTTTGCCAAAAAAATAACTAAAATAAAGCCTAATAAGAAAAAATAATAGTAACTACCGTAAAAATAATGAATTTTTAACTTGTTGTTTTAATTGCCATTTAACACTTTATCCGAGCTTATTTGACAGTATTTTTCCTCGTTCAGGTTCGATTCAGGCTTATCGCGCTATTATTCTCCCAACTTCAGCAAGAAAGTCACTTTTCAAAGGGGTTTGTGGTGTGACTTTTGTTGGATGAGAAATTCTAAAAAAATAAAAATAATAAAAGTCATCTACACTCATGGCTACTTACAGAATCTCATTACCAACCGCTGATATAGTTATCGTACCATCAGAATCGACCGATTATTGGGGAGTTGATTTGCTGGGCTAACACGATGACACCGTTACCATTATTACGGGGGTATTAATGGTAACATCTAAACAGCGAGCCTTAGGGTTCGCTTTTTTTTTGCTTTTCAGAACGCCC
>CAYOHT010000091.1:0-8013 GCA_964403815.1 uncultured Cocleimonas sp. | reverse complement strand
CGCTTCGCTTTAAGGAAAGACTGATCAAGTCCAATTATTTTAAGTTTGTTAAAACTGCCGATATTTTCCACGAAGAACGGCGCAATAGAACGACTATTACGTCTCACTTCGTGAAAAATAGCGACAGTTTTTTCTGCGCTTAATTCTAATCGACTTAATCAGCCTTTCCTTAGCAACTAGAGAAAGGCACGAAAACACAAAAAAAAAATTAAACAAGCAGAAGTTTTTTGATTTACTTCGTTAAAACACAAATAGCTCTCAGTACACCCCCCTAGTTTTACATGCTTGTTCTAAACTTTCTTTTCGTTTTTTTTCGTACCCTTCGTGGACAAGTTTTTTATTAAACTCCATAGCGCTCGCGATAAGCATGAATCCTCTGTAATAAATCAGCATCATTTGCTGACGCTTCAATATGCTGAATAACACTATCCAAGCCAATCACGTGTAAAACAGGAATATTATAAAGCTCCGCTACCTCTTGCGATGCAGACTTATCACCTTCTTTCCCTTTCTCTTGTCTATCAATACATAAAGCAATTCCTGCCATTGATGCGCCGTTGTTTTCAACAATATCAGCGGCTTCTCGTATTGCCGTACCTGCGCTGATTAAATCATCAACAATCAAAACCTTGCCTTGTAGCGGCGCACCAACAATATTACCGCCTTCTCCGTGGTCTTTTACTTCTTTGCGGTTGTAAGCATAAGGATAGTCACGTCCATGTTTTTCATAAAGTGTCGCGGTAATTACTGAAACCAAGGGGATGCCCTTATAGGCTGGACCAAAGAGCATATCGAACTCAATACCAGAATCGACAATGGTTTGTGCGTAGTAGTCACCCAGTTTGGCTAAAGAAGAACCTGTTTGGAATAAGCCAAAGTTAAAGAAATAAGGACTGATACGACCTGATTTAAGGGTGAATTCACCAAATTTTAGAACATTATTATCAATCGCAAAATTAAGAAACTCTTGTTGGTACTTTTCCATTCCTATCATTCTCTTTGTTTGTTTATACCGATTATGTTCGTTCGTCGGTTATTTGCAACCAAATAAAAGTTGTATGGTAAAATAGCAACATATTAAATACAAATAAATTATTATAAGTGGTTCGTTCTAATGAAAAAAATACTATTAATTGCTTCAACTTCTTTATTGCTAGTTTCATCTCTAGCCCAAGCAGGTTTATACCGTTGGGTAGATGATAAAGGTGAAGTACATTTCTCAGATAAGGTACCTGCTGCTGCAACTAAAAAACCAGTCTCTGTTATTAGCAAACAAGGCGGAGTGAAAAAGACAATAGATCATGTTGCTGATGCACTTGCAAAGCAAGAGTTAGAAGATAATGCCGAGGCACTAGCAAAAGAAGCTGCTATAAAACAGGCTATTTTGGATAAAATGGCAACACTTAAAAAGCGTGATGATTTTTTATTATCAACTTATGAGAATAAAGAAGAAATTGTTAAGTCTTTCAAAACTAAAATTAAGTTAATGAAAGGTAATGCTTCTATTTTAAAAGCTCAAAATACTGTTCTTGAGAAAAAACTAAATTTACTACTAACCAGTAAGGCAGCTACAAAAGATCAAGCAAAAAAGATTGTAAATATAACAAAAACAATCGAACAATATAAAAAAGCTTTACAGCAAAATGATGACGAGAAATTGAATATCAGCAGAAACTACTTGTCAGACATCAAACGCTACAATGAACTAACGCAATAATAGTTACACTAAGAAATATAAAATATAAAATATAATAAAAATTGTGATATGAAATACTTTTTAAAATACATGCTACTTAGCTCGGTTTGCTTGCCATTGACTTTGCAAGCGGCGACCTATCGTTGGACGGATACAAAAGGTGAAGTACACTATTCAAATAGCATTCCAGCTTCTGATTCGCAGTTAGGCCATGATGAGTTATATAAAAATGGCTCAAAAAAGAAAACCGTATTATCTGCTAAGCAAGCTCGTAAAATTAAACTAGCAGATATTAAAAAAGAAAAACAAAGAAAAATAGAGGCAGAAAAGTTAAAACGAGATAGAATTGTTGAAGCAGAAGACAGCCGACTGCTGTACATTTTTAACAATGAAGCTGAGTTAACAGAATCTTATAATGCTAAGTTACGCTTAGCTCAGTTGACGATTGATCTTTTAAAAGCAAGGCATAAAGTTCAATCTGAAAAGCTTGAAGGTCTTGAAAGACGTGTTGAAAGAGTAGATTTAGTACTTCAAAAAGGCGCTATTGAAAAACAAATAAAAGATGTTCTTGATAACCTGAAAATATATCAACAAGCGATTACCGAAAATTACGTTGAAAAAGACAGAGTAAAGAAAGATTATCAATCAACATTGAAAAGATTCCAGCGCCTATCTGCAGAAAAATTAAAAAAAGCAGCTAAGTAAAATATAACGTAGCTGCTTTACTAACCCTTTGTGTTGAATGATAACAGTCTTGATCAACCAACATCATCTAAAAGTGGGGGGTGTGCTTTCATTGATAGGTTCTAGTTCAGGTATTTTTGAGCCAAATCCTGCTGTACATCTTTATCTAATCTCGCGCCAAAAGTCGCCACAATACGCGCTGCTGATTCACTCGCAAGCAATCCTGCATCACGATCGCTCATTCCTTGTGTTAAGCCGTACATAAATGCGCCTGCAAACATATCGCCTGCGCCGTTGGTGTCGATGGCTTTGACTGCGCTTACTTCAATATCAACGTGCTTATCGCCTGTGATGACTTTAGCGCCTTTATCACCAAGTGTCACAATGATCTTATCCGCAATATTTGCTAATGAAGCAATAGCATCATCAAGGTTATCGGTATCTGTGTAGGTTTGTGCTTCTTCTTCATTGCAAAAAAGCACATCAACGCCATCGCCGATAATTTCAGAAACGCCGTCTTTAAAATAAGTCACCATGGCGGGATCAGAAAAAGTAAACGCTGTTTTAACACCGTTCTCTTTTGCAATTTGTCGTGCTTTAATTGCCGCATTGCGAGAAACATCAGACGTAACTAAGTAACCTTCGATATAAAGATATTCAGAATCTTTTAACTCATCAAGGTGCAAATCTTGCTCTGCAAAGTCCGAAGTAATACCAAGGTAAGTATTCATGGTTCTCTCGGCATCGTCTGTCACCATAACGATACATTTTCCTGTTACACCATCGCCTTTAATTTGATCAAGTTTTGTTTCAACACCTGCAATGGCTAGATCTTTCATGTAGAAATCACCCGTTTCATCATCAGCAACTTTACAAGCGTAAAATGTTTTTCCGCCAAACTGACTGATTGCTACAATAGTATTAGCCGCCGAACCACCTCCAGCCTGCTTCTTTAAGCCGAATTTTTCTTCTAAGTTTGCAAGTAATGTTACTTGTTGATCTTGCTCAATCAATGTCATTAGGCCTTTTTCAATGCCATTGTCGGCTAAGAATTGATCAGTTACTTCAAATTCTTTATCAACTAATGCGTTTCCAATTCCGTATACATGATATTTCATAGTTACTCATTCCTTGCTTAATGATGGAGGATAATAATAAAGATGCGTAATTTAACAGATTTTTGTGCAAATTAAAGCCTGATTTGACTCTTGATTTTGAGATAGAATAACCCCACATTGTAAGAATCAATTTTGGAGACTATTCATGACCTACCAACACATCAAAATCCCAGACGCGGGTGAAAAAATCACGGTCAATAGCGATTTTTCACTCAATGTCCCTGATGAACCTATCATTCCTTACATTGAAGGGGATGGCATTGGCATCGACGTATCGCCTGTGATGAAAAAAGTAATTGATGCAGCGGTTGAAAAAGCTTACTCAGGAAAAAAGAAAATTCACTGGATGGAAATTTATGCAGGTGAAAAATCTACCAAAGTTTATGGCGATGATGTTTGGATGCCAGAAGAGACAATGGATGCGTTAAAAGAATACGTCGTTTCCATAAAAGGCCCATTAACCACACCTGTTGGTGGCGGTATTCGTTCATTAAACGTAACGATGCGACAAGAGTTAGATTTATATACCTGTATGCGTCCTGTGCGTTATTACGAAGGCACGCCTAGTCCACTACGTGAACCTGAAAAGACAGACATGATTATCTTTCGCGAAAACTCCGAAGATATATACGCAGGAATCGAATGGGAAAGCGGTTCTGATGAAGTAAAAAAAGTCATCGATTTTTTACAAATTGAAATGGGCGTCACCAAAATCCGTTTCCCCGAAACTTCGGGAATAGGAATAAAACCCGTTTCTAAAGAAGGCACAGAGCGATTAGTTCGCAAAGCACTTCAATACGCAATTGATAACGATAAGCCGAGCCTAACGCTAGTCCACAAAGGCAATATCATGAAATTCACCGAAGGTGGATTTAAGCAATGGGGCTACGACCTTGCACGCAATGAATTTGGCGCTACAGAATTAGATGGTGGGCCTTGGTTATCGTTTAAAAACCCAAAGTCGGGCAATAACATTGTGATTAAAGATGTGATCGCTGATGCTTTTTTACAGAATATCTTATTGTACCCAACTGAATACGATGTTATCGCCACGCTCAACCTTAATGGCGACTACATTTCAGACGCGCTGGCTGCTCAGGTAGGCGGTATTGGCATTGCACCGGGTGCTAATTTATCGGATACAATTGGCTTATTTGAAGCAACGCATGGAACGGCTCCGCCGATTGCAGGTCAAAATAAAGCAAATCCAGGTTCTATTATTTTATCAGCAGAAATGATGTTAAGACACATGGGATGGGTAGAAGCGGCTGACCTTGTAGTTAAGGCGCTTTCTGGTGCAATAGCGGCAAAGAGAGTAACCTTTGATTTTTCCATGCAAATGGAAGATGCCGTTGAAGTCAGTAGTTCTGAGTTCGGTGATCAAATGATCGCCCATATGGATTAATAGTTTATGTTGAACTTTAGAAATACAGCGCTCAGAACATGCGATATAACTAACCACGCAACAAACCAATCAGATGAAGATAATGATCATGAATCTGGCTTGGTGGTACTGGAATCCCGCCCAGAAGTAGCGGAGCCAAAGCGTTATAAGGTTATACTGGTTAACGATGATTTTACACCGATGGAATTTGTGGTTGAAATTCTAAGTCTATTTTTTAATCTAGATGAAGAAACAGCCACAAGAATCATGCTGAATGTACATACCAAGGGCAAAGGTGTTTGCGGTGTTTTCTCGCAAGATATTGCGGAAACAAAAGTCGTCATGGTAAATGACTACGCTAAAGAAAATGAACATCCATTACTTTGTACGATGGAGCAAGATTGAAGAATAGAAATACACGCAATACACGGGTAATAAAAAGGAGAATACTATGTTAAGTACTGAAGTCGAATATTCAATTAATAAACTGTTTAGGGATGCGCGCGATAAGCGTCATGAGTTTGTTACGGTTGAACACTTATTACTCTCCATGGCAAATAATCCATCAGCTGCGAAAGCATTACGTGCTTGCGGCGTTGATATTCCTGTTTTACAGACAGAACTTGATAGTTATATCGAAGATAATACGCCACTATTATCCGAAGAAGACCCACGCGAAACTCAGCCAACACTTGGCTTTCAACGTGTTATTCAGCGCGCTGTTTATCATGTTCAAGCAACAGGTAAAGGTGAAGTGACAGGCGAAAATATCCTTGTCGCTATATTTGGCGAGCCAGAGTCACATGCCGTTTACTATCTTGGTCGTCAAGATATGAGCCGTCTTGATCTTGTAAATTATGTTTCTCACGATATTCACAAAGATGAAACCTTACTTTCAGATTTCACACTGGATGAAATCAACGATGGCGAGCAAGGTGAAGCGACTGCAGAAGAGGGCGCAGAAGCGGAAGAAAAACAATCACCGCTTGAGCAATTCTCAACCAATCTAAATGAATCTGCGATTCAAGGGAAGATTGACCCACTCATTGGTCGTGATGATGAAGTTGAGCGCACCGTTCAAGTGTTGTGTCGTCGCCGTAAAAACAACCCACTACTTGTGGGGGAATCAGGCGTGGGTAAAACGGCTATCGCAGAAGGCTTAGCCAAACGCATAGTCGATAAAGAAGTGCCTGAGGTTTTACAAGAAGCTATTATTTATTCATTAGATTTAGGCGCATTAGTTGCAGGTACTAAATACCGTGGCGACTTTGAAAAACGCTTAAAAGGCGTGCTAAATCAAATTAAGAAAGAAGAGAATGCTATTCTTTTTATTGATGAAATTCATATCATGATTGGCGCTGGTGCAACTTCTGGTGGCACCATGGATGCGTCTAACTTACTTAAGCCGATGTTGGCAAATGGTGAGTTAAGATGCATTGGCTCTACAACATTTCAAGAGTACCACAGCATTTTTGAGAAGGAGAGAGCGCTTGCACGTCGCTTCCAAAAAATTGATATTAACGAGCCTAGCGTAAACGAGACCGTTAAAATTCTTAAAGGGCTAAAAAGCCGATTTGAAGAACATCACGATGTTTCATACACCTTGCCCGCGCTAGAATCAGCCGCGAAATTAGCCGAGCGCTATATTACAGACCGCTTCTTGCCAGACAAAGCCATCGACGTTATCGATGAGGCGGGCGCAAACCGCCAACTCCAACCCAAAGCAACGCGTAAAAAGAAAATTACCGTCAGCGACGTAGAAGCAATTGTCGCAAAAATTGCTCGCATACCACCAAAAACAGTTTCTAGTTCGGATATGGAAGTGCTTCGCAATCTTGATCTTAACCTCAAGCGCGTTGTGTTTGGGCAAGATATGGCAATCGATCAATTAGTCACCGCGGTTAAAATGTCACGTTCAGGTTTGCGAGAAGACACTAAGCCGATTGGCTCATTCGTTTTTGCGGGGCCAACAGGTGTCGGTAAAACCGAAGTGACCATGCAACTAGCCGAGAACTTAGGTATCGAGCTGATCCGTTTTGATATGTCAGAATACATGGAGCGCCATACCGTATCGCGCTTAATCGGCGCGCCTCCAGGTTATGTAGGCTTTGATGATGGTGGTTTATTAACTGATGCCGTTAATAAAAACCCACATGCGGTTCTGTTATTGGATGAAATCGAAAAAGCACATCCTGATGTGTTCAATCTATTGCTACAAGTGATGGATAGCGGATTCTTAACCGACAGCACAGGTCGCAAAGTAGACTTTAGAAATGTGATTCTAGTCATGACCAGTAATGCGGGCGCAGAGAGCATGAGCAGAAGCTCAATGGGCTTCACCAAGCAAGATCACACCATGGACGTGATGAAGGCCATTGAACAAGTATTCACGCCAGAATTCCGTAACCGCTTGGACGGCGTCATACAATTTAAAGCGCTGGATGAAAAAGTCATTATATCTATCGTTGATAAATTCTTGATTCGCCTTGAGGAGAAGCTCCACGAGAAGAAGGTTACGCTGATTGTTGATGCCAAAGCAAAACGCTGGTTGGCGGAAAAAGGCTACGACGTAAGAATGGGCGCTAGGCCGATGGAACGCCTAATCCAAGAGCACATTAAACGCCCACTGGCTGATGAGCTACTCTTTGGCGAGTTAAGCAAAGAAGGTGGTATGGTTCGTATCTCAGAGAAGTCTGGCAAGTTGACGCTGAGTTATAATGATAAGAAGGCTGCTGCTAAGGTTTAATCAGGCTTAAAAGCTTTATTTGAAAGCACACCCCCCTAGTTTTACATGATTTTTTTATATTAACAAACATCATGTAAAACTAGGGGGGTGTGCTTTTTTAGCTATTAAATAGTATTTTTTATAATACTATTATGTGGGTAATCTACTTAACATACTGTTAGGCAAGTAAAAAAACAAAATCATATAATCTAAGAAAGGGGCAAATATGAGGGCGATGGTCTTTATTTATATAGTATTATTTTTAAGTGCTACAAACATATCTTATGCAAAATGTTTATCGACTGAGGCAGAGTCAAAGAAGTGTAGACATGAGGCAGGTGATACGTGTGGTAGGTGGAACTAAAACACAGAGGCAAATAGTTTATAAAGATTTATTTAAAGAACC
>CAYOHT010000090.1:0-8167 GCA_964403815.1 uncultured Cocleimonas sp. | reverse complement strand
AAGTGGGGGGGTGTGCTTGTGGTTATGTAGCCAAAAAGTGAGGGTTAGTCCAGCGCTTTCATCAAGTCAATCAACAGCCCAGCGACTTCGCCCGTCATTAATGCAAATTCAATATCAAGATGCTCTTCGTGTGTTTGCGGGTCATTGTCTTTTAGCTGTTCATCCAACACATCAAGAAACTTTAATTTTTTGATTTGTAGTTCTTCAGTTAAAACAAAGCTGACCTTTTCATCCCAATCAATCGCTAGCTTTGAAACAGATTTACCCGCTTTTAGACTGGTTTGAATTTCATCTAAGGTTAAGTCGTGCTGTTTAAAGACGACAGAGCCTTTATCATCGCCTTGGTTTTTGAGTTCGCACTCATAACCTAAAGTGAAGGGCGCAGGCAATTCACAGGTGGTTAGCCATTGCGTCATGGCGACAGCAGGCGATACTTCTGATTGTGGTAATGTGATGGGTAAGCTGCCCAAAGTCTTGCGCAATAGCGTTGCGAACTCTTCGGCGCGTGGCGCTGATGCAGTGTTAAGGAGTAGCCAGCCATTTGTGGGGTCTATCCACGCATCTATTTTTTGTGTACGAGTAAAAGCACGTGGTAGGAGCTGATCTTCAATTTCTTCGCGTAATTCTTTTTTCTCTTTTGCTCCGACTTTTCTGTTCTCACTATCTTGGATAACTTCTACTTTTTCTTGCAAGGCTTCTTTGACGACTGCTGCAGGTAAAATACGTTCTTGTCTTGCCATGGTCAGTAAAATATTTTTACTGGATGAATGCGTCATTGAGTCGCCACTGCCAATGGGTGCAACCCAGCCAAGGCTTTCGCGTTGTGTAGCAGAGCAGGGCGCAAAGGATTTTTTCAATAGTTCTGCGTGTAACTCTTCTGCGTTTAGTGTGAAGTCTTTTTCGAATTTGAACAGATATAAGTTTTTAAACCACATAATTTAGCCCTATTTTTAATTATTTAAGGCGGGAGATTATGCGGAAGTTGTTATACTTGAACAATCTTAATTTAACTTTATTTTGTGATTTGTACTCATGACTATGACAATTGAAAACTTTTTAGAAAAACTGAAAAATACACCCGATGAAATTGACTTTAATGAGTTGATGGAACTTATTGATAAGCATTACGATTTTACGCCAACGGTATTTGATAATGGTGATTTACATAATGATGCAGGCGAGAACTCTGGCTCATGTAAATTATTCTCATTTGCCAAACTGCAAGAGCGGAGCGAAGAACAAACACTGGCATGTTTTGGGATATATTATCGTGATGATGTTTTAAAAAATCTTGATGCAGATAATCACCAAAATATTCGTAATTTTATGAAGAGTGGTTGGGCGGGTATTAAGTTTGATGGAGAAGCGCTTCAAACTAAAAAGGCTATATAACACTTCTAAGTGCATTTTTAAGTTCAGGGTATTTAAACTGGTAGCCTGCCTTGACTATTTTATCTGGCACTACTCGTTGCCCTGATAGCAATAACTCTTCGGCCATTTCACCCAGCATCAACTTCATTACAAACGCGGGCATTGGGATAAATGCAGGGCGTTTTAATACACGACCCAAGGTGCTAGAAAATATCTTATTCGTCACTGGGTTCGGTGCTGTACCATTAATTGCGCCAGTGACTGATTCAGTCTTGATTGCATAACGGATGATGCCAATAAGGTCATCCATATGAATCCATGACATCCACTGTTTACCACTACCCATTGGCCCACCTAAGCCAAACTTAAAAGGGGGAAGCATTTTAGATAATGCACCGCCGTTTTTACCTAACACGATACCTGTGCGCAGATAACAGGTTCTAATACCTAGGTCTTCAATGTGTTTTGCTTCCTTTTCCCATGCAATACATAGTTGGCTGGAAAAACTATCATCAGTTTTTCCATGTTCATCTATTTTAATATCATCATCGTGCAGACCGTAATAACCTAAAGCAGAGCCACTAATGACCACATCTGGTTTTACTAAAGTATTTTTCAAATAATCATACAATGCCTTAGTCGTATTAATTCGACTGTCTAATAATTGTTGCTTAACGCTATTTGACCAGCGTTTATCAGCTATTCCATGTCCTGCAAGATTAATCACCACATCAAATGATGAGTCATTGCTATTGTTTAGCTCACCAAAATCAGTGATTGTTTGGACTTTTCTTGTAGTTTGCTCTGGTCGAAGACTGCTTTTCATTATGCTTTCAAAGTGATTCTGTGTTTTCATTTCATCGCGTGTGAGTACCGTGACTTCATGTTCTTCAGTTAATAACTGTTTAATTAATTGTGTGCCAATAAATCCTGAACCACCAGTGATGAGATAGCGTTCTTTATACATGATTTTTTCTCTCTTTCTGATTATCATCAGAGGTTATTGATTGATTTCTTACCGTTTAAATAGGGTTGTGCCGTCATAAATGCTCTTAGGTGTACTTTGGTGCAAAAAGCTGTGCTGATAACTTTTGTTTTTACAAATTCACTTTCCAACGTCCCTTTTACAACTTGCGACCATTGCGTATTGTTGGGAATTAAGTCGTAGGTAATTTGGGCAGATTTAAAAAGTACCATATGTTGCCAACTTAAACCTTGTTTATCTAGTGCTGTAGAATAAGGGTTTATTTCGGGCAAACTGGCTGCTGGTAGGGGTTTATCATCTAAGTAAGTTGTATCAGGTATCGCATGCCAATCTGCAGGTTGAGTGAATGAAACACCGATGGCTAAGACTGCTAGAGGAGCACTAATAGAGATTAATGATAGCGATGACCATTTATTAATTACTTTATTATTTTTTGCACTAGAACTAAATAGTAAAAAGACTAAAAACAGCAGGGTTGCAGCGACTAATAAAGAAAACGCATTCATCAATGCCACTGATAATAATAAGAACGGATAAACCACTGATATATCAAACAAGGTAAGGGTTAATGATTCTCCTAATGTTGCTAAATATCCCGCCAATACCATGATAGGGAAATAAGTGATGCGCCATAATAGTAATGCTAATAATGACAGTAGGCCATTTTTCCATATAACTTTACTCTTAAACATAAAAAATAATAGGGTAGGTAATAGGCCAGTAATACCCGATATATAAAACGCATAGATTAATTGATCTTGGCTCAGTGTTTCTTTTCCATCTAACCAAAAACCAATTGAGGCAATCCATAGTGTGGATAGGATAATAATAACTAAAAGTAGTTTGTTTGTTTTCATCCTTAGTTCCTTAAATGACTGATTTATGTGTGTGATAACCTGCTAGATCTAAACGCTTTGCTAGCTCAGGCAAATGGCAGGTTGGAATTTGGGGGAACAAGTGATGTTCGGTATGATAAAACATATTATAAAATAAAATGCTTTTCCATTTAGCACGCATAGTGCGTGAATTATCCCAATGAACAATCTCACCTTGGGCATTTTTAGTATTGTGGTGAACTGTCCACACAGCAAAGAAAGCAGATAAGGCATAGGCAACCATCATCAATAGTATGTGAATTCTAAGTGCAATCACCAAGGCATCTGCTTCCAACCAAAACCATACTGTAGTAATCCAAATCATATTCATTGATAGTTCAGCCACAATCCAACGCTGTGCTTTTTTATTGGCTTTTTTTAAAGCTTCCTGATGGATACGAAACGGAAATAAAGGTCCTTTGATTAAGGCTTCCCAAAAGCCTTGTTTCGCTACACTACCTTCAATATCATCATCACCTAGGCAATGCCTGTGATGCTGTAGGTGTGTGTATTGAACGGCATGTAAAGAGCCTAGCATGAGCCAACTTAAAACAAACATCACTATATCGGTAGCCCAGCGTGAAAGTCCTAAACAGTAGTGAAAAGCATTATGAGTGACGCGTAAACCCGTTAGAAAGAAGTAAAAGGAAGCAACCACTGTTATGACTGTCCAGTATGAAAACTGCCAGTAGATTACTGGATTTTGAAGCGTATGGTTATCTATCGTTTGGTTACTCTGCAACGATTGATAACTTGCTATTATCGCCAAAACTAACCACGGTAGTGGCAATAATAATTCTTTGACTGTTTCCCATGTTTTGTAATGTAATAAATCTTTCCAGAAAACCTGTTGTTTGAAATAGTGTTGATCAAGTTCTAACTTTTCGATAACTAAATTGTTTGTTTTTGTTATATATTGATTAAAGATTAAGCCAAAGAAGGTTATTTTTAGAAAAACATTAATACGACTAATAACGCAGCTCATATTGACTTTCCTTTTTGCCGTGTTCTACCCGTTACTTTTAAACGATAGCGCGCAAATAAACGATAAAATGCCTCCATAATACTTAATAGAAATGGGGCTTTTTGAATGACTGGAACGATACGGCGGTAATAAGGGAGATGCTGCCAAAGCACCAAAAACCCCTTAACTCCAGTTATCATTTCTTGTTGATCATCTAACACATGGATGTTATCCATCGCTTGTTGATAACTAATTCCTGCAGCATTTAAAGCTTGTTTATCCTTACTTATATCGACCCAGTGAATCGCCTTATCTTTATCCATTTTTTGCATTGCCTTAATTTCAATATTGCACAGAGGACACTCGCCATCATGAAAGCAAATAGCTTTTGGCTTATCGCTAATAGTGTTTGGACTAGGTTGTGAAAGTGTATTCATAAATTAATTCTCGATGTGAAAGCTAATTTAAACTAGCGGGAAGTGTTTGGCTTCCTAAATGATAAGATTGGAACAAATGACTATGCTATTTTTTCATAAACCGTAGCTTATAAAAAGATAATATTAGAGTAAAAGGTTTGTTGTAAGCCTTTTACAGGCTATTACTTATTCAGGAAAGCCTGATCAAATCCCATAAAATTCTGCTGGCTTAGCCAAGTTTCCAATTTCTTCGTTATTTATTTGAACCATAGAATGACTATGCTTAAAATCAATGCCTCGAACTTGGAAACTTGGCGTTGCCAGAATTTATGGGACTTGATCAGTCTTTCCTTAAAGCACACCCCCCCACTTTTACAGCATGTTGGAATGGTCAACTTCCTTGCAAAAGTGGGGGGGTGTGCTTTAATAAGCTTCTTCTTATAATTCACCAGTTTTATGTCTCGAATCTACATCTCAGCCGCCCATAAATCATCAGGTAAAACCACGCTATCGATTGGCTTATGCGCAGCACTTCAGCAGAAGGGCTACCAAATTCAGACCTTTAAGAAAGGGCCTGATTATATCGATCCTTTATGGCTATCAAAGGCCAGTGGGCGTAGCTGTCATAACCTTGATTTTAATACACAGTCGCACGACGAAATATTATCAACCTTGCAACATTATGGGCAGGGGGCAGACCTTAACCTTATCGAAGGCAACTTAGGTTTACACGATGGTGTGGCATTGGATGGTTCTGACAACAATGCGGCGGTGGCAAAACTAACCCAGACTCCTGTGATTTTAGTGATTGATACGCGTGGTGTTACGCGTGGTGTTGCGCCGTTGTTATTGGGTTATCAACTATTTGATAAAGATGTTGATATTGCTGGCGTGATTTATAATATGTCTAGCGGGGGGCGCCACGAAGAAAAGCTCCGTGCAGTCACGCAAGAATATACCGACATTCCTATTTTGGGTGTTGTGAAGAAGAGCCCTCCTGCGTTGATCCTTGATGAACGCCATTTGGGGCTAATGCCCAGTAACGAAAGCAAGCTTGCAGCAACAAAAATAAAAGAGATTGCGGCGGTTGTGGCAGATTCGGTTGATTTAGATGCTTTGATGAAGATTGCTTCTTCTGTGCCAGTTTTAACAAATAGTAAGCCACTTAATGTAAATAGTATTCAAACTAAACAAAAGTTGAGACTAGGTACCTGTGAGGATTCAGCCTTTGGTTTTTACTATATGGGCGATAAAATTGCTTTGCAAAATGCAGGTGCGGAACTGGTTTCATTTAGTGCCTTAGAGGATGAAAAACTCCCTGAAAAGTTAGATGGTTTGTTTATCGGGGGTGGGTTTCCTGAAACTCATATGGAGCAACTGACTAAAAACGCCTCGATGCGAGAGAGTATATATCAGGCTATTGAAGGCGGTCTACCCACTTATGTTGAGTGTGGTGGTTTAATGTATTTATCACAAAATTTATACTGGAATGAGAAAAGTGCCCCAATGGTTGGTATTATACCCGCAGATACTTATATGTACGAAAAGCCTCAGGGGCGCGGCTATGTGAAACTTGAAGAAACAGATGCTATGCTTTGGGACAAGCTAGAGGGTTCGGGTGAAAAAAACACAAGTAATAAAATAATCAACGCGCATGAATTTCATTACTCTCGTTTAAAGCATTGCGATGAGATGAAGAACAAAGGTCAGTATGCTTATAAAGTGCATCGAGGTGTTGGTATTACAGGCGAGCATGATGGTTGGGTTTATAAAAACCTATTGGCAAGTTATTCGCATATGCGTGATACTGATAGTTTTCATTGGGCGAGTCGTTTCATGGCATTTGTAAAGAAGCATAAAATAGAAAGAACGGAAGGTAAATCATGATAAAAGTTTCAGACACAGCAGCAAAACAAATTGCTATTTCAATTGATCAAATGGATGGGGATACGTTGCCTCTGCGTGTGGCGATTAGCGTCAATCAAGATGGTTCATTTCACTACAATATGGGCTTTGATGATAATTCACGCGATGGTGATACTGCATTTGAAGAAAAGAATATTAAGTTTGTTGTTGATGTGGCTACCTTGCCCCTCGTTGGTGGCATGATGATGGATTATGTGGAAGTTGACGGGACACATGAAATTGTTTTCTTGAATCCGAATGATCCTAACTACAAAGCACCGACTGAATAAGTTCTCATTAAAAAATGTCATTAGAATCACTCGCCAATATTCCCGTTAAAACTGAAGATAGAGTATTGCCTTTGTCTAAAAAACAAAGCGAGACTACTAGCGAGATTACTAATAAAAAGAAAAACCTTTTCGCCGATGATACAGGCACCAAGGCGCAAAAACTTGACAGGGAAAACACACAAAAACCACTGATTGAGCTTCCTTTATTTGCACGGTTGTTTTTTGTTTTTTTATCGATTGTTTTTATTGTCATAGGGGCGATCTATTTTTGGACGATAAATACTGAAGAAGCTCCATCTTGGCTAGCACCTGTGATGACGGTTATGTGGCTAACGGCGGGCATAGGAAGTTTTTTAATACTCAGTTGGATGTGGCGACAGTTTAATCAATTTAGTAACGATCTATCCTTAACGGTAAATCAATTATTAAAAGGTGATTTTACCTCGCGTATGCCAATTCGTACGGATCATTGCCCATCGCGGGGTATCAGAGAGCATATCAATGCGATTGCAGTAGATTACGAGTCATTATCTCGCTCCCAACAGCAACGTTTAGCCCGTCAAGCACGCCATATAAAACAGAAAAAATATTACCTTAGTGTTTTATATGATGTCGCTTCATGTATCAACCAGTCACATAACTTAGATGAATTATTACAGCGTTTCTTAGAAACACTTACCGCCGTAGTGAAAGCCAAAGCGGCGACAGTGCGTTTATTGGATAAAGATGACAATATGCGTTTGGTAGCTAGTATCGGTTTGACTGATGAAGTTGTAAAAAAAGAAGAGCTATTACCTGCGCCAACCTGCCTCTGCGGAAAAGCATTGACTGATGCAAAAGTTATGGTGAATAAGGATGTCAGGCAATGTGGCATGTTAATAGGAGGCACTTTTTTTGAGGGTGAAGATGATATTGAAATGCTTGCAATACCCTTGCAATATCGTGGTAAAACACTAGGTGTTTATAATCTTTTTGTACATCGAAAAGAAAATGACTTTCTTGAAGGTGAGCACGAACTTTTAGAAAGTATTGGTCAGCATCTAGGTATGGCGATTGAACAGTCGGGCGTGGAAGAAGATGCACGTATGCTATCCATCATTGAAGAGCGCACACGCATGGCGCATGAACTTCATGACTCCTTGGCACAAACCTTAGCTAGTCTGCGGTTTAAAGTACGTTTGTTTGACGATTCAATGAATCAAGGCAACGAAGAGGTAATCTGGCGCGAGCTTGAAGATTTGGATAATACTATTGATGATGCTTATGCAGAATTGCGGAGCTTAATTACGGACTTCAGAGCGCCCATTGATGGTAAAGGTGTGGTACGCTCAGTAGAGAAATTAACAGAGCGTTTTAGGCAA
>CAYOHT010000089.1:0-8232 GCA_964403815.1 uncultured Cocleimonas sp. | reverse complement strand
CTTGGATATTGTCCGGCTAAAATGTTTATTACATCAAAATCCAATGACAAAAACCCTTTTAAACGTCGTGTAGCCTTTGGTTCGGCAATGTCCAAACTTGAGGACTGGACTATATTCGATATTTTCAGAAATTACACTGACCATTACGTACCTTTTCCTGTAACGGAAGCTCCAAAGAAAAAGTGCGCCAATAACGGATGTCGTGACGGAAAGGTATCGGAGGAGGAAATAATAGACAAAATAAAAGGAACAAAGCGAACTAAATGGAGCACTTGTCCTGTTTGCGAAGGAAAAGACCCATCGAGTCTTATCGGACCGGGTACTCATATCGGCATAAAACTTCAAGCCGATAAAACAAAGGAAGATGGATCCGGAAAATTCAAAATGCACTTCCCAGAAACAGACAAGATTAAATACATCCCGGAAAAATTGGACGACTTGGAGTTGGAAACACGATATAAAACTGTTGGAGTTTCCGATGTCCTTACCAAAGAGGCTGTTAATAAACTACAAGTAAAAGGTTCGTTTGCGTCAATGGAAAGTATTTTGATGCGTAATAAACTCGAATTAGATATTTTGTATAAATGGATTATAAAAACTGTATCACAATTATTCTATAAAAATATTGATATTCAGATTGAAGCTAACTTTGGAACGGAGTGGTATTTGGTAAGTGAGGAAAATTTACAAAAGGTTTTCGACAACGCAAAAAAAATAGGATTACCGAAGTCTGAGCAGATTTTAATATACGAGCAATTAATCGACACAAAGTATAAAGGAAATACATCTAAAATAGAACGTCAAAAATTATTATTGTCTCTTGACCCATTACCTTTGTATTCAGAGGAGGAGGCGATTGAAATGTACGAAAAACAGGCAATTTCTGAGAGGGTTTTAAACCTTAAAATAAATTTTTATACTTTTGTATCGAGATTTGAAATGGAAAACATGGTAATTACCGAATTTGGAACGAACCTTGAACGCCACGAAAAAATTAAAATTATTAATAACACTTTAAACATTTACAACGATGAAAACATTAAAAGCAAACAATCTGAGCCAAGCGACGGCAACACTAAAGTCGATTGATGAGGCGTTGATTGAAAAACTAAACAAAGAAGTAAAATTTGGCGACAGAAAACATTACCACGTAATATTGGTAAAAATCAAGGAACGAGTAGGACAAGTTAAAAATGATGTTTCGATTATAGTACAAAAATACACGCCACGTTCGTTTGCGAAAGTAAAAAAACAAGTTGCATTTTTAGGTTTTGCACAGGCGATTATATTGCACGACCCAACGCAATTAAAGGAGGAGGAATTAATTGGCTTAACATCCCACGAACAAACCCAAACTATCGAACAAGTTAAAAAGGAACTTGAAGCGAAACACAAAAAGGAAATGGATGACCTTAAAAAAGAAATCAACGAGGGTAAGGTAAAAGCGAAAAACACCCCGATTGACGAAGGAACGGACGAAGGTAAAAAATTCGATGTTAAAAAAGCAAACGGAAGCGAATTAAAAACATTTGCAATCGAGAATGAAATAACGATTGACGAAAAGGCTCAAGTTAAAGATATTCGTAGCGTTGTATCGGAATGGATTACTAACAACCCAGAGCCACAGATTGTTACAGAATAAATAAATATTAACCATTAAAAAGAGAAAAAAATGGAATTAGCACAAATTACAGCAGCACTTGAAGGAAATGCCGAATTATTAACAGGAGTAACGTCTTTTATTGTTGATAGTGACAAGGGGAAAGAATTAATCGGAAACAAAGCCGAAGCAATTTTTCAAGGGCGTATATCGGACGAAATAAGTGGCGTTCATAGTCAATATGACAATGATGCCTTTGAAATATTAGGAGAAAAACCGAAAGTGCTTGATGACGGTAAAAAGCAGAAAACGTATGACTTTCTAAAAGAACGATTGACGGAATTAAAAACGTTGAGAACTCAAAAGGACGATTTAAACGTTGATGCTGAAATCATTAAACTAAAAGCCGAAATTGAAGTATTGAAAAAGGACGGTGGAGGTTCACATTGGGAAAAAACCTTTAATGCCGAGCAGGAAAAATGGAAAGCCGAACGAGAAGGTTATCTTGATACTATTAAAAATGCAGCAACCAGTAATTCGGAGTTTCGTAAAACTTCGGATATTGAACAAGGGTTGCGAGGTTTGAAGTTCAATGAGGACATACCAGAAAGTGCTCGAAAAGCAGTTGTTGATGCGACCGTAAGAAGTTTAATTGCCAACTCTAAAATTGAAAATAACAAAATCCTTTATTTGGATGAAAAGGGTGTTATACTTTACGACGCTGAAAGCAAACCACAAACTGCGAGTGGCGTTTTAAAAACCTTATTAAAGGATATAATCAAAAATGAAAATACAGACGGAGGAGGTGGTGCTCCGCCAACAGTAACTGGGTCGATTGAAATAACAAGGGTCGAAGGGAAAGACGACATCGAGAAACTTGTATTACCAGAAGGTACTTTTAAGTCAAAATTAGAATTTCAACAAAAAGCAGAAGAGGCATTGTTGAAGTCTGGTGTGACAAGAAGTGAAACCCAACGATGGAACAAGTTAATTAACGATGCTTATAAACGACACGGTGTTGGAAAATTACCACGACAATAAATAATTATTAATCTTTAAATTCTATTATTATGGCTGGATTAGCAGCAACTTATTTGCAAGATATTAGAGCACAATACCCTTCGAACCTTGACCGTGACGAACACCGTCGCACAAGACATGGATTATTGACTGCCGTTATCGAAATGACCAACTCGGCAAACTCGGTGGTTTCACCGGATTTACGAACAAAAGCAGCGACAAGTCAAGCGAGAAACCTTGACATCCCTGTTATGAAAAAGGGAAGTGTAACCATTAAAAACGTCCGTTCATGCGATATTTCGTGTGGCAATTCTGAAAGCGACATGGTTCGTGTAGTTTGGAAAACGGCTGTTGTTGATGTTTGTATGGTTCCTGGACAATATGAAAAAAACCAAATCGGATATATTGCTGATTTTGCGAAAAAAATCAATGAGCGTGTTGAGGCGTTGAAATCTCAACTTGAAGCGGATATTGACACGACTTTGGACACGGTTAAAAACCAGGTTTACAACTCGCCAATCGCAAATGATAAGTACACTCCTGTTGGCGACGCTTTACAGGTATTACCAATTGACCGTGAATTGTTTTTTAATGACATAGATCCTATCAATTTTGAGGATGATTTTTATGACGAAAATCTTTTTGTTATTGGTTCTCCTGCATTAATGTCGAGCGTTCGTCATTATATCAATCAAGGAGCAGGAAACGACGAAAACTTGGCTTACCAATTCAACGGTAAGCAATTTACTTTTTCAAATCGTGTTTCTGTAACGCCGGGAAGTTTAGCAACAGGGTATATTATGCCAAATGGCTCAATTGGATTATTGACGAGAGTTGATGTTGATGCGAGAATGAACGCAAGCGCTTCTGATGGTACTGATTGGTTCGAGGACACATTACCGGGTTTACCGTTTACCGTTGGTATTCAATACAAGTCGAAATGTGATGACCAAAGCATACTTAACGGCGCTGGATTGGGTCACTTGAAATCTACGAAAGTAGAGCATTTTCAAATTTCGTTTGATTACGCAATTGTGACACCTTACAGTTCGGATATTGCAACCGACTCGGTGGCGATTAGAAAATTTGACTTCAATGCGTAAGTTTTAAAGTAGTTATTAATTTTAAACGCCTTATCTCGGTTGAGGTAAGGCGTTTTTTTATACAATAAAAGATGTTTAGAGCAGAAGTATTATTACCAAAATATAAAAATTTAATCGGTTGGCGACCACACCATGATACGACCGAAATTGATATTGCCTCTTCGTTATCGGAAACGGAAAGTGGCGAATATTACAAACACCCAGCTTTACGTTTGGATATTATAAAGGCAACACTTCCAGAAAACCGAGAGCTTGACGAATATTTGGAAACAACAGAACAAGATGCAATTGTTGAAATATTTAACGACTTGCTTCAGTATCGACAAGTAAAAGATTATGGAAAAACGCTTTTAAAACAATCACAACTATTAAACCGATATGGATTTTTGAATGATAAGATTGTAAACGAAAACAGATTTGTGGGCTTTCAAATTCGGCTACATACGGCGAGTGGCATACAAGCTGTAATAAATCAAATTGGACTTCAATTTGCTACAGTTGAAACTTTTGACTTGTATTTATTCCACACGTCTAAAACCGAACCACTAAAGGTAATTGAAGTAACAACAACAGGAAACGCTCAGTGGGATTGGAAAACGACTGAATTATTGATGTCGGCATTTGAATTGGACGAATATAACGGAGGAGCGTTTATTTTGGGATATTACCAAGACGAATTAACAGGAAACGCAATAAATAACACAGATTTTGACTGGGATAAGGGAGCGTGTCCTTCTTGTAACGGAGGGAATTATGATGTTTGGCGAAATATTGCCGAGTATTTCACGGTTTATCCATTGTATGTTCCTAACGGAAGTTTTGAAAAGGGTGAAATGTTCGATATGAATAATGCTTTTTTTATCAAAAACGAAAGTTACGGTTTGAATTTACGAATGACGACACGTTGCGACTTGACAAGTTTTTTTATCGAAAATCGTTTTGCGTTTAAAAACCTTTTAAAATTAAAGGTAACTTTGACGGTATTAAACGACATGAAATTTAGTCAACAAATAAACTATATTGAGGAAAATATAAAAATGATGATTATACGTGATTTGGAGGGCGATAAAGAAACGAATGCTACAAATGTTGTATCTCAGTATCAAAGGGAATTAAAAGCCGTTAATTTCAATATAGGAGGAATAAACGAAAAATGTTTGCCGTGCGAGGGTTCGGCGTATGAGCCAGATTATGGAGTTGTTTAGTAAACAAATAGCGTTCGTGGATAGTTTGGAACATACGATGTTCGAGGTATTACGTACTTCTATAAAAACTAATAACACAATCGTTCAAAATTACATAATTGAACGACAATTGTACGAGAAAGGTATTGATGGGAACGAAAAACGGCTGAAAGGTTACACTCGAACTACAATAAGGTATAAAATAGCAAACAATCAACCTGCTGACCGAACAACTTTAAAAGACAAAGGATATTTCCATGCGTCGATTACAATTGACACGTTCGATGATAGGTTTGAAGTATCGAGCGACGTTGGTTATGCGAAGTATTTAATTAAACGCTACGAAAAAGATATAATGAAACCAAGTTTGAATAATATGCGACAATTTTTTGATTTGTATTTTATTCCACAACTTAAAAACAAAATAAATGGTCAATTTACAAAATAAGCCGATTACGGTACAAGCACCGATTGAAATCGAACAGGCGACGAATAATATACGATTGATGTTGTCCGAGTTGGATTGGGTCAGTCATCCTTACCATATTGCACAACGATTTTATCGTAAAAAAAACAGTAGGGCGTTTTATTATCCGGAAACATACGTGGGGAAAACGGACAAGTCCGGTTATCATAGACTTACACCGGACAATGACTATCAAGGTATGTTTTTCTTTTATATCGGGGAGGAACAAAATGACTTCAACGCCAATCAAAACAACTTTTTAAAATACAACGTTGCAATAATATTTTCGGCAAACCTTGAATTATTAGACAAGGAACGATTGAAGGACGAATTGTTTACTCAGTATTTAATCCGTGACGTTCGTAGAAAACTTACCGACGGAATGATTAATTTTGAATTTCAATATAAAATCAAAACAATCACAAGGGATTTAAAGGAAGTTTATCGAGAATTTGTCCTTGACGATATAGAACAATACAATCGAGCACCGATGCAATGTTTTCGGGTAGATTTAGAAGTAACTATACAGGAGGGATGTGATTACAAACCGTTTATTCTAAAACCATAAAAAATGATACAATTAATATTTTTTACCGTAACGATTACAATATTTTTAGATTTGTTAATTTCAAAGTTTAAAGGTTGGGATTGGTTGGCAAAATCACAAATAAAACTTTTATACAAATTATCGCAGTGCAGTTTCTGTAAATTATTCCATTTGGGGTGGGTTTCGTTCGTTTTATGTTCGTTATTCGATTATTTAGGTATATTGTACGTTTTAATTCCGTTCGTCGTTTCTGGCGCACTAAAATCAATAAAATATGATAGTAGAAGTTAAAGGACATAAAATTGAATTGTACGACAGTACTCAAGACTTGCCGATTTTACGGTTTCAAAAGTTTAATAAATACGTCATGATTGCGAACGAGGTCGGTAATACTTTCGAGGACTACGACCAACGAACCGTCAAGGCACTGTCTTTTTTGCAAAAGGAAATGGTACCGGAAGCAATACAGGAATTGTCAAACCGTCGTCAAACGGTTTTTAATGCTTTTAATGAGTTCAGTCCAAAGAGCAAGGCGTTTGCCGTTTTGATTAAGCGAATTGACGGTAAATATTACGATGGTTACTCACCCGGTGAGTTGGATGAGGCGTTAAAGCACCTTGACCGGATCGGTTTAAGTTATGTTAATTCAATGGAAACGTTGAACGACGTAAAAAAAAACTCGAAACGGAGCTTCAGATATATTTTCCGTCGTATTTTCCAAAGGGAGGGAACGTAAACCACACGGTGCTTCGAATGAAACGAGTAAACGCCATGATGTCTGGGATAATTGACGAAAAGGATGTTGACGGCGAGGTTTATCAATTAGAAAAGGAAATATTGAGCCAAGATAAGCCGAATATTTGGAATGTTCACACCGAAGGAAATATGGAGCGTATATTGGAGGTTGATTTTCAAAAGTTCGCAATTTCGGTGGTTGAATTGACAGGAATGGATATAAATAAAATAACGACGTTTACCTTTTATGCTTCGGTTGAGCATTTGAAGGATAAACACAAAACAAAATAAAGGATGGATAATATCTTAGTAAAATATAGCGATTACTTCCAAGATGACGGTGGTTTTGACAAAATGCGTTCGGATTTTAAAAATCTTGGTAACGATTTGATAAAAGAAGCGAAACGTATCAAGGACTCTGTTAATATTTTCGATTTGAACAACGCTGATGGTTTGGCTGAGTATGAACAACAAGCGGAGCAACTATCCCAAGCGTGGCAAGATTTGGAAAAATCAAAAATCAACATGGCGAAAGTCGAAAAGCAATTTGTCAAGGAACAAAAGAAAGGAGTGAAATTAACCGAGCAATCATTAAAACGATTGGACGAATTAAATAAAATACTTGGAACTCATAAACAAGCATTAAAAATTGTTAATTCAGAGGAAAAGAAAGGAAACTTGACGCTTGACCAAGCCAGTAAAAAACGTGGACGTTTAAATTTAGTTATCAAAGAAACGAACAAAGCGATTAACCTTGAGCAAAAGGAAATCTTGGAAAGCAACAAACTATCAAGAAAGGAACAAAAGTTACTAAAAGCGAAGATTACGTTGCAAAAAAAGGAAGTTACAACCATTGAGGAAGTCCGTGAACGTTTAAGTGCTTTGCGTTTGGTAGCGAGTCAAGTAAATATAACAACACAGGAGGGTCGAGATACGGTTGCTACTTACAATGCCGAAATCGACGAATTGACCAATACGTTAAGTGATAATTCCGATAAATTCATACAGAATAAAATCAACGTCGGTAATTACGAGGAAAGTATAAAAAACGCCTTAGAGTCAACAGGACTGTTTTCGACACAAATCGGTGTTTTAGACGACACATTGAATGGGTTGTTGAACATAATGACATTAAACAAAGAAGAACTTGCGAAAATGGAAGCGGCGTTGGAAGGTAACGCAAAGGGAATAAAGAAATTTGCGATTGCGTTCGGTAAATTGAACAAGGTAATGAAAGCGTCAATTATCGGTGTTGTAATATTATTAATTGCTTCGATTGGTACTGCATTTTCGCAAGGACGAAAGGGAACGATACGAATGCAAAAGGCAATGGAGGGATTTGTAACCACAATGAAAGTTTTGAAAGCAGCGTTACAAGAATTTGGAATTGGAATTGGTTTTTTATTTAAAGGGGTTTATGGGAATTTTGTTAAGTTCGGAAACAGTCTAAAAATATGGGCATTAAAAATAAAAAAATTCTTTATAAGTGCTTTTGATAAAATACCCGGTGTAAACAACACAAAGGATATTCAAGCTGTACAAAAACAAATCAACGAATTAAAAAAGGAACTTGCTGA
>CAYOHT010000088.1:0-8242 GCA_964403815.1 uncultured Cocleimonas sp. | reverse complement strand
CGCTGCCATGCCTTCGCGGTCGGTGCGTTGTGATAAATCATTGTAGAGCTTATTGAGTGAAATTCCGCTCCAAAAGCGATCTTCAAAAATCTCCAGCCTGCGATGTGCTTTTCCAATTTGGCTAGACTTGATGAACATGAGCGTCCATGAAGCCAATGAGGCTAATACTAAAATAATCATGACGACCTTAACGATCAGGCTGGCATCTAATATTAATTCTAAAATAGTTTGGTCAACTGACACTGTAATTCCTCTTTTTCACGTTACGACAACACTAATTCAAGCGACGCCTTCTATTGTTTCAATAATATATTTTGGCAAGCGTTTTGGCTTGAATTTATTGCTATCAACGCTTACGACGGTAACCATTCCTTTGGCTAAAGTAATGTAAGCATCCTCGGTTTCATCGCCTTCTTTGCTTGCTCGCATCACTTTTTGTTCAAACTGAATACTCGTGTTACCCCTGTTTATGATTTCAGCGGAGACAAAAAGTTCGTCATTAAATATCGCAGGGCGTAAATATTCGCAACTTACGGCTCTTACCACAAAGATAAGTTGCTCATCACGCGCCAGTTCATCCAATTCATAACCCAACTGACGCAACCATTCTGTGCGAGCACGCTCAAAAAAATTGATATAGTTGGAATGGTAAACAACCCCGCCTGCATCGGTGTCTTCATAATAAACGCGGATGGGGAGAATGAAGGTACGGTGTGTTTGTTTATCTGAGCTTTGATCAATCATTAAGCAATCGTAGCACACCCCCCCACTTTTACATCATGTAAAAGTGGGGGGGGTGTGCTTTGTGTGCATTAAAACTCCTTCTCTTTCCCTTCAGATTCCTTAATCCAAGTCTCATAATCCATCCCACTGGCAAACAAACACAATAGAATCCCCATGCCATCATTTGGCGTACTGCCATCTGCTGTGGTGATTCCAAGCGGAATTAAGTTAAGCACAGCGCCTGCAAGTGCGGCAAAGGCGAAGCTTTGTAGGGCGATGCGTGTGTAATCGTTTATGACAATAAACATTTGATCAAAACCGCCTAGCATTGTCATGATGATAAAAAAGGCGAGTAATTCTATTCCTGGTCCTGCAAAGTAGATAAGTGCGTGTTTGATGCGCGCTAGTGTGACGGTTTTGGGGGCAATTTGTACAAAACCTTCTAAGGGAATAGAGCGAATTTCCATCGGCGCACCGAGTAACCGCGTGTGTATAAGTACTTTGCCAAAGCCAATCACGATGCGGTTGACGCGCCAGCCGAGTAACTTTGCCATAATAGCGTGACCAAATTCATGAATGAATAAAAGTGGAATCCAGAAAATTACAAATAACAATGCACCTAGTTTTTTTGGCTCGTAGTTGCTCATAATCTCCATTGTCATCATAAATAAAAACGCAAAGCTTATGACAAAAATGAAAACTATCTCGCCTTTGGAGGTGGTTTCTTTGTCTTTGTGTCGTTGATCTATATACATGTTTTGTCGTTAGTGGTGAGTTTATGCCGTCTCATTGTATACTTTGCTTACCCAAAATTGGAGTTTTCGATGATACTGCCTAATATTAACGAAGAAGTACCCTTAGCAAAAATAAAAGATATCTGTGAGCATTATGGTTTGCATCGACTTTGGAAGAAAATTAAAAATGATCCGCCAGCGATGGCTTTTAGCAGTGATGGTTGCACCATGTGGCCTGATAAATCCAACGGTAAAGATATTTATCCTGCCTGTTTTTTACATGATTTGAAATACTGGTCGGGGTATATCGGCGAAGACGTTGAGCGTTTGGTGGCAGATGCTGAGTTAATGGTTGATGTGGCGCGGATAAGAAACTCCACAAAAATGGCCGAGACCATGTTTCACGGTGTTCGTGTGGGTGGAATGGGGTCGTTAAAGATGGGGTTTTCTTGGGGCTTTGGGCGAGTATTGTAGTTGAAGTTGCACACCCCCCTAGTTTTACATGCCTTTTTTAGCTCTGCTATTTAATTAAATTAAAAGAAAAAGGATAATCATAATCGCCTTCTTTTCTCACCATAAAACCTGCAAAAATAGCAAACACAATACCTGTGAAAAGCACCATAAAGGCAGGCGCAATGAGCGGGCGGACAATAATGGATAACATAAATATTACAAATGCAATGAGTAAAATAGTGAGCTGAAAATTAACCGCTTTCTTGCCTTGGACATTAAAATACTCACCTTCATCTTTTTTAAGCATCCACACCAGCAAAGGCCCTAGCACTAAAGCAAGTGGCATCAGCACGCCCACTAAAGCGGCTAAATGAATTGTCATACCCCATCGTGTTTGGTCAGGTGTTATATTATTGCTCATTTATTGCCTTCAATTATTTTCTTTGTGATTTATAAATATAGAGTGTTGCAAATACAGTTTATCGTAAAGCTCCAAGCAATAAGTTCTTTTTGTTATACTTTAGGCAAAATATAGTTTTTCAAGGTGACGTTATGCATTCTCTAAAGTCTTTTACAGTTGTAACAACAATGGTACTCGCGGTGCTCTTCGCACAACTCTCTTATGCGGATGGATTTTATAAGTGGAAAGATCCACGTGGCAAAACGCAGTACGGCGATAAGCCTCCCGCGAATGTGAAGGCAGAAAATATGAGAATGCCAGAAATCACGGTGATTGAAGGTTTTAGCAAACAGTGGCAACCGTTGGACATGAATACTTCGAGCAATCGTCCTGTGGCACCAGTGGTTGAGTATCAGCCAGAGAAGCAAAAGCAATCAAGCGGTAGTTATACCAAACTCGCGTTTGTTGCACCAAAAGACAATCAAGTCATGAGTGGCGGCTTCAAGGGCGAAGTTTCTGCTATGTTAAGTATTAAACCGCCGCTTAAAAAAGGTCACTTAGTCGTCGTTAGTTTAGATGGTAAAGAAGTCTCACGAAGCAAATCACGCATCAGCAACTTTACCAATCTGGGTGGAGGTTCACACGCCGTAAGCGCGAAGATTGTTGATAAGTCAGGACGTGTTGTAATGAGCAGTAGCGCGGTTACGTTTAAAGTTGTGCGTAAAAGCAGCAAGAACAAATCAAGCAAGAAGGCTGGATAGCAGGAAGCTAATGCACCCCCACACTTTGGAACGAGCTATCATTCAAAAGTGGGGGGGTGTGCTTAGAGCTTAGTGCTTAAACACAATGCGCCCATCTTCCACATCAGCCATAATCTTATCGCCTGATGCAAACTCACCACCTAGTATTTTCTGTGCGAGTGGGTTTTCAATCTCACTTTGAATCGCGCGCTTAAGCGGGCGAGCGCCATAAACAGGATCAAAGCCGTCTGCGCCGATCATATCCAAAGCGGCATCGCTAAACTCAATGCTTAGATCATTCTCACCTAAACGCTTGCTTAGGTTTTTAAGTTGAATCGCGGCGATTTTACGAATCTCTGCTTTGCCTAACGGTCTGAATACCACACTATCGTCGATACGATTAATAAACTCCGGACGAAAGTGCGTGCCAACAATTTCCATCACGGCTGCTTTCATTTCTTCGTAGCCTTTTTCGCTACCACTTTCGCCAGCCATAGATTGAATTACATCAGAACCCATATTGGATGTCATGATTACCACCGTGTTGCTGAAATCTACCGTGCGACCTTGTCCGTCGGTTAGGCGACCATCGTCCAGCACTTGTAACAAAATATTGAAAACATCAGGATGCGCTTTCTCGACTTCATCCAGCAAAATAACGGAGTAAGGTTTACGGCGAACTAACTCGGTTAAGTAGCCGCCTTCTTCGTAACCAACATAACCTGGAGGCGCGCCGATTAAACGTGCCACTGAATGTTTTTCCATAAATTCAGACATATCCACGCGCACCATCGCCTCATCTGTATCAAACAGAAAGTTTGCCAATGCCTTGCTTAATTCAGTTTTACCTACACCTGTAGGGCCTAAAAATAGAAACGAGCCATTGGGGCGATTTGGGTCAGATAAGCCTGCGCGTGAACGCCTAATCGCATTTGAAACGGCGGTAATTGCTTCTCTTTGCCCGATGACTTGCTGGCTAAGGTCATCTTCCATGCGTAGCAATTTATCGCGTTCACCTTCGAGCATTTTAGAAACAGGTATGCCTGTCCACAGTGCGACAATTTCGGCTATTTCACCTTCAGTGACTTTATTGCGTAGCAGTTGAAAATTTTCTGTTTCATCTACATCGCTTGCCGCTTCTAATTGCTTTTCAAGTTCGGGGATTTGCCCATACTGCAATTCAGACAAGCACTGTAAGTCGCCTGCACGATGCGCGGTTTCCATATCAATCCGTGCTTGGTCGAGCGCTTCTTTGATGTGTGCGGTGCCTTGCACGGCAGCTTTTTCTGATTTCCAGATTTCTTCCAAATCAGAAAACTCTTTTTCTAATGCATCGATTTTTTCTTGTAGTTCGCTCAAGCGTTTTTTAGAGGCATCATCATCTTCTTTTTTAAGTGCTTCGCGCTCTATTTTGTATTGGATTAATTTACGCTCAAGCTTATCCATTGATTCTGGTTTTGAATCAATCTCCAAGCGGATGCGCGATGCCGCCTCATCAATAAGGTCGATGGCCTTATCAGGTAGTTGTCGGTCGCTGATGTAACGATGTGACAGTGTCGATGCGGCAACAATCGCAGGGTCGGTGATTTCTACACCATGATGTGCTTCATAACGCTCTTTTAGTCCACGTAAAATTGCTACCGTGTCTTCAACTGTTGGCTCATCCACAATTATTTTTTGAAAGCGGCGCTCAAGCGCGGCATCTTTTTCGATGTATTTTCGATACTCATCCAACGTGGTCGCGCCTACACAATGTAGCTCTCCACGTGCCAAAGCTGGCTTTAACATATTGCCCGCATCCATCGCGCCTTCTGATGCGCCCGCACCCACCATGGTGTGAATTTCATCAATAAATAAAATCACATTGCCGTCGGATTTGGCAATGTCACTCAGTACCGCTTTTAGGCGCTCTTCAAAGTCACCACGAAATTTTGCACCTGCGAGTAATGCTGCAAGGTCGAGTGATAATAAGCGTTTGCCTTTTACGCTGTCTGGTACTTCTCCATTTACAATGCGTTGTGCCAAGCCTTCAACCAGCGCAGTTTTACCCACGCCCGGTTCACCAATAATTACAGGGTTATTTTTGGTGCGACGTTGCAGAATTTGCACCATGCGGCGAATCTCTTCATCGCGTCCGATGATTGGGTCAATCTTGCCCTGCTCGGCACGCTCGGTAAGATCAATCGTGTATTTTTTTAAGGCTTCACGCTGATCTTCCGCATTGGGGTCATCCACCGATTGACCGCCACGCATGGCATCAATCGCGTGGGTCAGTGCATCTTTTGTCGCGCCATTATTTTTAAGTGATTTGCCCAATACGCCTTTATCATCTAGCGCTGCAAGTATGAAAAGCTCAGATGATATGTACTGATCATTACGCTTTTGTGCGAACTTGTCGGTGACGTTGAGCAAGCGTGATAAGTCATTAGAAACATGAATATCACCCTCCGCACCACCGCCTGAAACCGACGGCATATTATCAAGCGCATCGCCCAGTTGTGAGCGCAATAAATTGACGTTTACGCCCGCTTGCGTGAACAAGCCACGCGCACTTCCGCCTTCCTGATCAAGCAGTGCAATCATTAAATGGGTAGGCTCTATAAACTGATGATCTTTACCTACAGAAAGGGATTGAGCATCTTGAAGTGCAAGCTGAAACTTGCTGGTTAATTTGTCTGTTCTCATATTTTTTACCTATATTTTCTGTGACATTTTTTACTGTCGTAAAAGAATGTTATCCACTAATAGATATAAGATGAGGTCTGCTAATGAGTATTCAAGCTGTGAAAACTAGGACTTAAAAGCAAAGTTGATATTGGTCACAAAATATAAAATCTGTCATTGTGGGGATGTTGCAATAGCCCAATGAATTAAAAATTTGAGTGATTTGCCGTGCAGTTCCCTGAGCGGAGACGAAGGGAGAGTGCGAAAAATAATCTACAAACTAAAAAGCTACTTAACCTCAACAACACTCAAACCAAGCGCCGCCCAGCTTTGCATTCCGCCACGAAAGTATTTAATTTTAGCCGCAGGATAGCCCATAGAAAGCAACTTACGAATGGCGGTAGGAGATTGCCCACACCAGTTTCCGTTACAGTACATAACCAATGTTTTTGCATTTGAGAAGTTGAATGTTTTACCTGGCATCACATCAAAATCATCTTCCATAATCTCTAAAGTGTCTTCAGATTCTGCAAACTTGGTGAATGGAATATTCACAGCGCCAGGAATCATCCCGCTACGCTTTACCCAAGCAGGCGTTCTTGAATCGATAATGATAATTGAACTATCACCCTCTGACATTTTTTTGATGTAGTCGATAATTTCACGTTCGCCAATAGTGTCTACGGCGTGTGGCGCGAAAGGGTGCATTGCTTGAATCGTGCCGCGTGTGGTTTTACGATAAAAATTAACAATTTCATTCTTTTTTTCTTGTACGCGTGTGATGGTAACGGTTTTGTCATCGTGTTTTACATCAACGCTTTGCAAGCCTTGGGTAATCATTATTTGCTTGGTTTCTTTTTCTTCTGCGGTGGTAAAACTAAAAGGTGTGAGGGCGATAATTGAGATAGAGAAAAATCCGACAAGGAAGTATTTTGAGAGTTTCATACGCGTTACCCAAGTTGATTAATATCAAATTAGTGTAGCATCAAACAATGCTGATGAGTATTAAGCATGAAAAAAAGCACACCCCCCTAGTTTTACATCATGTAAAACTAGGGGGGTGTGCTTTTTTGATTATATTCAGAATAAACTGAACCCATTCAGCAACTTATTATACAAGCTCAACCGTTAATTCTGCTCCGCTCACGCTAATAACACGTACAGAACCACCTGCTTTGCAGTCGGGTCCATTTGCTATCCATGTTGACTTACCAACTTTTATGCGACCACTGCCGTTTGTAATGGCGCTTTCTACTTCAAATACTTTGCCGATTAAATCGTCTTCGCGGGTGTTAAGGGTTGGTTTATCCGTTTTTATTGGGTTGCGGTTAAACCAAACTTTTCCTGCAATGATTGTGATTACGCTGAGAAGGGCAAATAGCATAAACTGGGTTTGCCACGTAAGGTCAGGCATCACAAGTAGCAGTAGCCCTACAAGCCCTGCGGAGGCGCTCATCCACATGAAAAATGCAGCGGGTGAGAATATTTCTAATATAAGTAAAACGATGGCTAATACCCACCAGTGCCAATACACTAAATTATCGTATAATCCGCTTAGCATTTATCTTCTCCTTTTTATCATTTTTTTTATGTTGATTTGCTTTTAGCAAGGCTATCTTTTGTTATCTCGGCAATTCCTGCAATTGAACCCATTAAGCTAGATGCTTCTAACGGTAGCATGATGATTTTTGAATTATCTGCAGAACCTATATCTTTTAATGCCTCGGTATATCTTTGAGCCACAAAGTAATTGACCGCTTGGATGTCACCTTTAGCTATCGCTTGCGATACCATTGTGGTTGCTTCGGCTTCGGCTTGTGCCAAACGCTCACGAGCTTCAGCTTCTCGGAATGAGGCTTCTTTTTCACCTTCGGCAGCAAGTATTTGTGATTGCTTGATACCTTCGGCATTTAGGATGAGTGCTTGTCGCTTACCTTCTGCTTCAAGTATTAAGGCACGCTTTTCACGTTCTGCCTTCATCTGGCGACCCATCGCTTCGACCAAGTCAAGCGGTGGGTTAATGTCTTTTATTTCGATACGAGTGATTTTTACGCCCCATGTTGCGGCGGCATCATCAACAACGGCAAGTAAGCGCGAGTTAATTTCATCACGTTTTGAGAGAAGCTCGTCCAAGTCCATCGAACCCATCACACTACGAATATTGGTCATGGTGATATTTAGAATCGCTCGGTACATATCGTTTACGCGGTAAGCCGATTTTGCAGCATCCATCACTTGAAAGAACACCACACCATCTGCGCTAACCATCGCGTTATCACGCGTAATAACTTCTTGCTGAGGAACATCGGCAACTTGCTCCATCATATTTACTTTAGCACCTATAGTATCAACCATAGGGATAAGAAATTGAATGCCTGGTTTTAAAGTTCGGGCATAACGACCAAGGCGTTCTACTGTGTATTCCATGCCTTGAGGGACGCGCTTTACGCCCATCATTACGATAATGACGGCTGCTATGGCAAGTACGATTGATAAAAATTCCATCTCTTTCTCCTTGTTATTTTATG
>CAYOHT010000087.1:0-8388 GCA_964403815.1 uncultured Cocleimonas sp. | reverse complement strand
GTAAAAGTTGCTTTTTAAGGCTCACCAAGAGCCAAAAAGTATGCAGGGCATTGCGCAGCAATACCCAGTAGCGGTTGAAACAAGGGATAGTGTTTTTAAAAGCACATACCCAGTGCCATCAAGTTAAGCACTTGAAACCCTTCGACAGGCTCAGGGAACGCCCTCAAACAACTGCACACTTGCTGAACCTGTCGAAGCATTGGTCGCACCAATCCCTAACTTAACGGCATTAGGGAGATGTACCTTATAGATACGAATTGTATAAGGAAACCAAGCCGAAAACTGACAAATCATAAAAATATCATCATAACTATTAAAACCAACAGGATGAAACTTCCCTAGTCTCAGCCTAAGCTGTAGAATCTGCGCATCTTAAACATTTAACGAGAGATCAGCATGGGTAGAGCGTATCAGAACCGTAAAGAATCAATGGCCAAAACTTCGGACATGAAGGCGAAGGTTTACAGCAAATACGGACGTGAGATATACGTTGTCGCCAAAGCAGGCGGCTTTGACCCTGATGGAAACTTAGCGCTGCGCAGTTTGATTGATAAAGCCAAAAAAGACCAAGTGCCTGCTCACGTTATCGACAAAGCCATTGATAAAGCCAAAGGCGGCGGCGGTGAAGATTTTGCACCCGCACTCTACGAAGGTTTCGGCCCAGGCGGTTGTATGATATTGGTTGAATGTTTAACCGATAACCCTAACCGCACCTTCGGCGATGTACGCCTGTGTTTTACCAAAAACAAATGCAAACTCGGCACACCTGGCACGGTAAAACATTTATTTGATCATTCTGCTATTTTTGTTTTTAAAGGCGACGACGAAGATGCCGCGCTAGAAGCATTGATGGAAGCCGACGTAGATGTCAGCGACATCGAAAGCGAAGACAGCATGATTACCGTATTCGCGCCCAATACCGAATATGGAAAAGCCAAAGAAGCCTTGATGGCAGCCTTCCCAGAAATTGAATTTGAAGTTGATGAAATCCAATACCTCGCACAAAACACCGCCGCACTTACGAGCGCTGATGATAGCGAGACGTTTGAGAATCTATTAGATACACTCAATGATAATGATGACGTGCAGAATGTTTATCATAGTGTTGAGGGATAAGCTTTATAATTATTTTTAACGCGGAGATATAGAGAGAGGTTCGCAGAGAACACAGAGAAGTTCTTTCCTCTCTCAGCGTTCTCTGCGTAATTCCGCCTACTCTGGCGTTAAAAAAGCAGATTTAACTATATATAAAAGCACACCCCCCCACTTTTACATGATGTAAAAGTGGGGGGGTGTGCTTTATAATTAACAAAAAAAATGACCCAAAAGGGTCACTTTCTTAAAAGAACTCAAAAAAGCTAAATAGCCTTCCCTATCACATCAACCCCAGCAGGCGGCTTAAAGTAGAATGTCTTTCCCGCAATTGGCACATTGGTTTGCGTATTCAATTTAATCACAGTCTTTTGACCAAGCTGATCTAGCATAATCATTTGGCGCATATTGCCTTTTGCATCAAGACCAGTTTCGATATTTCTAAAGTCTTTGCTCGCCTTGCGTGGCGTTAGTTGAAACCAATCCAACCCACCTTTTGCTTTGAGTGGCTTAACCACAAACTGTGCATCAGGTGCTTGCTTACGCGTGAGTATCGCAATCGGTGCGCTTGACATGGCGCGGCTTAACGGCTTGATGGTGACTTGCTCTAAGTCTTCATCATAAATCCAGATGTTTTTTCCGTCGCCTACTATCGTTTGCGGATCGGGTGTTTTGTAAACCCAACGGAATTTACCGGGACGGCTTAAGTATAGATTCCCTGTGGAGCTTTGAATCATCTTGCCTTTTTTACTAAATACTTGCTGATTAAAGCTGCCTTTTAAACTGCTAACCTTCGTAAAAAAGTTGTTTAAACGATCACGCGCCGCGTCTGTTTTTGCTACTGCGATATTAGAACTTGCAATCAATACTGCCCCTGCAAGGGTTAATAATAATCCTGTCTTTTTCATAAATATTTCCTTTTTTCAATCTTATAAATACTAACTAAGACTGATTTAGCTTAGCTAATATTTAATCTCGGACTGGCTCTGGTGCTAGTACTTCTCTGGTTCCATTTGACTGAACCGCGCTTACTACACCTGCCCTTTCCATATCTTCAATCATCGATGCGGCACGATTGTAACCTACTTTGAGGCGACGTTGTACATAGGAGATTGAGGCACGTCGAGCTTCTGTCACAATGGCGACCGCCTGATCATATAGCGCATCACCTTCTGTATTCTCTAAAGGCTCCAATCCCGGAATCGCATCAGATGACCCCGCATCTTCTATGACATCGGCTAGATACTCTGGTTCCCCTTGAAGTTTCAAATAGTTTACAACATCTTCAACTTCTTGATCGGCAACGAAGGCTCCGTGTACGCGCTGAGACAAGCCAGTACCTGGTGGAAGATACAACATATCACCATGACCAAGTAACGTTTCAGCGCCACCTTGATCAAGAATTGTACGTGAATCAATCTTCGTAGACACTTGAAATGCGATACGTGTTGGAATGTTTGCTTTGATTAATCCTGTAATTACATCAACCGAAGGTCTTTGTGTTGCAAGAATCAAATGAATGCCTGATGCACGTGCTTTTTGCGCCAAACGTGCAATCAGCTCTTCAACTTTTTTACCCACCACCATCATCATGTCAGCGAACTCGTCGATTACGATAACGATGTATGGAAACGGTTCTAAAATCTGCGGGCGTACATCGACGTGCATTGTTGGATCAAACGTCGGATCCATAATGGGCTCGCCTTTATCAATCGCCGCTTTTACTTTTTCGTTATAGCCTGCAATACCGCGCACTTTCATGTGTGACATTAATGCATAACGGCGTTCCATCTCACCTACTGCCCAACGCAAGCTGTTTGATGCATTTTGCATGTCGGTAACAACTGGCGTAAGCAAATGCGGGATGCCTTCGTAAATACTTAGCTCAAGCATTTTAGGGTCAATCAAAATTAATCTTACTTCATCAGGTGTTGCCTTGTATAAAAGACTAATCAGCATAGCGTTTACACCAACCGACTTACCCGAACCTGTGGTTCCTGCAATCAATAGATGCGGCATACGCCCAAGGTCTGCAATCGCAGGATTACCTTCGATTGTTTTACCAAGCACCATCGTTAAGGGTGATTTTGACTCACGAAACAAATTAGAATCTAATATTTCACTGATCGAAACCAAGTCACGTTTTTCATTCGGCACTTCGATGCCAATGGTTGTTTTACCCGGAATAACCTCAACAACACGAATACTAGATACGCACATATTACGCGCCATATCTTGTGCCAAGCCTGTGATGCGGCTTGCCTTCGTTCCTGGAGGAAGCAATAACTCGAAACGTGTAATGATTGGTCCTGGGTAGTAAGAGTCAATCTTCACGCCATTAATCTTGAATGACTCTAATGTATCAATGATATTGCGCGCGTGGGTTTCAAGTTCAACTTTTGAGAAGTTGCCTTGATCGGCTGGCGGTGGATTCAATAAGCTAACAGGTGGCAAGGTAAGTGCTTTATCTAACGACATTGTATCGATAGGTTTTATCGCAGGTTTTTCTTCTTTAACCTTCACTTCTGTTTTTGGCTGAGTCTTTGCTTTTGCAACGGCTCTCGCCTTTTCCATCAAACTTGTTTTTTCTTTTGCTGGTTGTTGCGTTTGTTGTGCAACTTCAACAGGCTCATCTTGCGCTGTTCTTGCTGTGATTACATCATTTAAACCATCAACAGAAACATCGCTTTGATCATAGGTATCGGCATCTCTAGGACCCTTGCCATAATTGTTAGGAATCTGTGCGCCATTCATATAGTCAGGCACACCCAAAACTGGATCTTGACGTGTGCTTGAACCTGACAGACCATCTTGTAAAGCATCGAACATCGGCTTTTGGAAACCTTGACCTTCATTAGCAGAAGATTTCTTCCTCAAGAACAGCCCCGAAAACCCTGCCGTTACTGCGCCAAATATGCTTGTACCTTGTCCTTGGTGATGATTTAGTGTGTTTCTATCTGGAGTGTTTAGCTCAACACGTTCAAGCTTCTCAAGTGTTTCAATAGGCATTGAACCTGCGCTAGTCTCGTAAGAAGTCGACGAGCCAGAACCCATTAATAAGTCAATCACACTCATTATTCCATCGCCAATTTTATCAATCAGCTTAAGCCACTGAATATCGGCAAACAATGTTATGCCTGCGATAAAACCTGAGAATAAAATCATGGTTGCTCCGATATCACCCAGTGCGCGTACCGACACCTGAGCAATACCAAGCCCTAACAATCCACCTGAAGTCTGCGCGAGATAGCTTGCAGGCCAAAGTAAAGTAGCCAAGCCACAACCTGCCACCAAGGCAAGAAAAACGCCAAAGATAGTGATACCTAAATTAATTCCACCATGGTTATTTCCTTTGGTTGATCTGAAAATAAGATATGCCGAAACAATAAACGATACAGGAATCAAATACGCCAAATAACCAAAGAAACCAATCAACACATCCGCAAGGTACGCCCCTGCAGAACCTGCTTTATTCTGTATTTCTGCATTACTATCAAAATGAAACAACCCAGGGTCTGCTGGGTTGTAAGTAATTAATGCCAATAGAACAACCGCCGTAATACCCGTCAGTATAAAAATACTGGTCTGTTTAAGACTGCCCTTCTTTTGTGAAGTTAGCGCGACTTTTTGCACTACCTCCGATTTAGTCGAAGTTTTAGCGCGCGCGCGCTTTTTAGTAGCTGATGCTTTTCTTGCTGCCAATGTGAAATCCCCTAATTCCTTTTAGGTTGTTTTCATCGCGTATTAGTCAATCCTAGCTAATATCAATTATTATGGCGATTGAAAACGTCCCATCTTGAGAAAACCTTTTATTAAAGATTTTTAATTAAAAATCTAATCACTAATAAGAAGTTACAAAAATTCAGATCTGTTTATATTTTTCTAATCTATAGCCCTATTTCTAACTGAGTTAGAGTAGATTCTGAATGATTTAAGTGTATAAGCCCTTATACATGACTGATTATAACGGTTTTTTTGTATTATTAATATAACTATTTGTAGTTAAAATACAGCAAACGTCAAGATACAGCACAATAAAAGATGCAACTTGAAGTCATAATTGCTCGTAAGCATACTTCACATGCTGATACACTACATGGCATTAAATAAATCCACTTTGGAGTTACTACTACATGAGCGACGTTATTCATCATTCACTTATCATTCTTGGTTCTGGTCCTGCAGGCTATACAGCGGCTGTTTACGCGGCACGCGCCAACTTGAACCCTGTTTTAATCACTGGTATGGAGCAAGGCGGACAGCTTATGACAACAACCGATGTTGATAACTGGCCGGGTGATAACGACGGCGTACAAGGCCCTGACCTTATGGAGCGTATGAAAAAACACGCTGAGCGCTTCGATACAAAAATCATTATTGACTACATCGACTCGGTAGATTTCTCAGAGCGCCCGCTTAAACTCAAAGGCGGCAGTGCTGAATACTCTTGTGACTCATTAATTATTTGCACAGGTGCATCGGCTATGTACCTCGGCTTAGAGTCAGAAGAAGCCTTTAAAGGTCGCGGTGTATCTGCCTGTGCAACCTGTGATGGATTCTTTTATCGCAAGCAAAAAGTCGCCGTCATTGGTGGTGGAAATACGGCAGTTGAAGAAGCGCTTTACCTATCAAACATTGCTGATGAAGTTATCGTAATACACCGTCGTGACGAATTTCGCTCTGAGAAAATACTGCGCGACCAAATCATGGAGAAGTCCAAGAATGGCAATATCACAATCATGTGGGACAACGTACTAGAAGAAGTATTAGGCGATAATGCAGGCGTAACGGGTATGCGTATCAAAAACGTAAAGACCGACGAAACCCAAGACATTGACCTACACGGCATCTTTATCGCCATTGGTCACAAACCTAATACACAAATTTTTGACGGTCAGCTTGATATGAAAGGTGGTTACATTACTGTTGAAAGCGGCACGACAGGCAACGCAACACAAACCAGCGTCGAAGGCGTTTATGCTGCAGGCGATGTGATGGATCATGTTTATCGCCAAGCCATTACATCTGCGGGTACAGGTTGTATGGCTGCACTGGATGCTGAGAAGTTTTTAGATAAGCTTGCTGCAAGTAAGTAAAAAGATATAAAGCACACCCCCCCACTTTTAGGGCATGTTTAGTATTTTATAAAACATCATGTAAAAGTGGGGGGGTGTGCTTTGTGTTCCAATATAACGATAGAGAAGCCATAAACAGAGAATAAATGTCAACCGAGAAAGCCTCCCTAGTTTTACTGGACCCACACGCGAGTGACGAACCATTCCCGCCCGTGGAAATGGCATGGGAAGAGCCAAACGGCTTACTAGCTTTTGGCGGTGACCTCTCCCCTACCCGCCTCATCAACGCCTACAAGTCAGGTATTTTTCCTTGGTACAATCCTGAAGAACCCATTTACTGGTGGTCTCCTGACCCACGCGCGGTGCTTTATCCTAAGTCTTTTCACTTTAGTAAAAGCTTACGCAAATCCATTCGCAGTAAGTTAAACAAAGGCTATGAGATTCGTTTTGATAGCGACTTTGCCAACGTGGTTAAATCCTGCGCCGCACCCAGAGCCTCATCAGGTGGCACATGGATCACCAATGAAATGTTTCTCGCCTATGTGGAGTTAAACAAGCTCGGCATAGCCCACAGTGTAGAAGTATGGAACGATAAAAACGAACTTGTCGGTGGCTTATATGGCATTGCCACAGGCGGTGTGTTTAGTGGTGAATCCATGTTTAGCAAAGAACCTGATGTATCCAAAATTGCCTTCGCCTCACTCGCGTTGCATATGCAAAACTGGGGTTATTCATTGATTGACTGCCAAATAGAAAACCCGCACCTAATGAGCATGGGCGCTATTAATATTCCGCGCAAAGAATATCTTGGGGTTTTGAAAACAACGCGCTGTTTTGAACAACCACAGTGGCAATATGATAGAGAGTGTGATCTTCCACACTGGTTGCCTGATAACAAAAAACTTTAGTAGTAGCTAATTTTGAAAAACTCCCTATAATTGCGATCTCACAAACGCACTGCGTTATTTACACATGGGTTCCCTCAACCCCATTACCAAAAAGGATCAGCATGAACACTATCTCTACCCAATCATCTCGCTCTGTTTTAATTCCACTGGTTTTATTCCACCTAATCGTCATTGCCGCTAGTAATTATTTAGTTCAAATTCCGATTAAGGTTTTTGGCTTTGAATCCACATGGGGCGCGTTTACATTTCCACTCATTTTTTTAGCGACGGATCTAACCGTAAGAATTTATGGTGCAGCACAAGCACGACGAATTATTTTTACCGTAATGCTACCTGCACTTGTTATTTCTTATGTGCTATCGGTACTTTTCTACCAAGCAAAATTTCAAGGCTTCGCTCAACTTGCCGAGCTAAACACTTTTGTAGCCCGCATCGCCATTGCCAGTTTTATCGCTTACACCATAGGGCAGTTACTTGATGTCACTGTTTTTAATAAGTTACGAGGCACAAAACAATGGTGGGTAGCCCCAGCAACCTCAACCATTATCGGCGGATTAATCGATACCGTACTCTTTTTCGGAATCGCCTTTTACCAAAGTACCGATGAGTTTATGGCTGCCAACTGGCCAGAAATCGCCACCGTAGATTATGCTTTCAAACTCATTATTAGCATTGCGCTGTTTGTGCCAGCTTATGGGCTTTTAATGAATCGCTTTGCTACACGCCTCAGTAAAACAGCATGAGCGAAGGGAGCATCTACGACAATCTAAAGCAGCTGGGTGGTAACACAGTTCTACCTAACTCGCCAAAAGAAGCCACTATAGAAGCCGTTAGCAATCCCAATACTGATGTGGATTATATGGTGCGCTTTACCGCGCCAGAGTTCACTTCACTCTGCCCCATGACGGGACAGCCAGACTTCGCACACTTAGTCATTGATTACATTCCTAATCAAAAACTGGTTGAAAGTAAATCACTCAAGCTGTTTCTAGGCTCATTTAGAAATCACGGTGCCTTCCACGAAGCCTGCACTGTCGATATTGCCAAACGGCTCATCAAAGAAATCACCCCAAAGTGGGTTCGCATAGGTGGCTACTGGTACCCACGTGGTGGCATGCCGATTGATATATTCTTTGCTCAAGGCGAAATACCAGAAGGTGTCTGGGTGCCTGAGCAAAAAGTTGATGGTTATCGTGGACGCGGTTAAATACTGATTTTAAAGCACACCCCCCCACTTTTGAATGATAGCTCGTTAGTTTTTTTTAACGACTGCTAGAATTTATGCAAAGCTCCATGATTTTTTATAAAACATC
>CAYOHT010000086.1:0-8392 GCA_964403815.1 uncultured Cocleimonas sp. | reverse complement strand
TTTATTAAATAAATTATCCAGCTTACCCCCTTATTTGCGCCATTACCGCGTTGGGAAAAGATCACTTGCCTTTTATTATAAAAAGCCAAGTTCACTTTTTTCGCAGTACTGACACAAAACGGGAGCAATCTGAATAATTTAGGCATTGTTTGTAAAAAAGACCGCTTCGGCGGTCTTTTTTATTGCTTAATTATTGTAAAGCACACCCCCCCACTTTTACATGATAGTTTTAATAGTTGTCTTTTCTCATATATTTATTCTCTCTGTCGTGGCAAAATTATTCTTTTAGATTTACCCGATAATATTATGAGCAACAACGAATTTCATCCTGGTCAACGCTGGGTTAGTAATACAGAAGCAGATTTAGGTCTTGGTTTTATTGAGAAGATTGACGGTCGTCACCTTACCATTATTTTTCCTGCTGTGGATGAAACACGCGTTTATGCGATTGATAATGCACCGTTGAATCGGGTTAAATATCCTGTGGGTGAGGCTATTCAAACCGAAGAAGGTGCTAGTTATACGGTTACGGGTCATGCAGAGCATAATCATTGCATCGTGTATCAATACATTGATGAGAACGGCAAAGAAGTGGGTATGCATGAGTTGGAGCTGGATAGCTTTGCTCAGTTTAGCCAACCGCAAGATCGCTTATTTGCAGGGCAGGTGGATAAGAACTCACACTTTAAACTGCGTGTTGAAACGCTAGAACACCTGCATCATCAACAACAATCAGATAGTTATGGATTGTTGGGGCCGCGCATTCAGATGTTGCCGCATCAGCTTTATATTGCGTACCAAGTGGCGGAACGACATGCACCACGAGTTTTGCTTGCCGATGAGGTTGGTTTGGGTAAAACCATCGAAGCAGGTTTAATCTTGCACCAACAGCTTTTAACCGAGCGTGTAAACCGTTGTCTAATCGTTGTGCCAGAAACATTGGTTCATCAATGGCTGGTTGAAATGCTCCGTCGTTTTAATCTACATTTTACGGTGCTGGATGAAGAACGATGCTTTGCGATTGAAGAAGAAGGCGATGCGGATGAGCGTGTGAATCCTTTTGAAAGTGCGCAATTGGTTTTGTGTAGTCTTTCATTTTTGACTGAAAACCCTGCGCGCCATCAACAAGCGGTTGATGCAGGTTGGGATATTATGACGGTGGATGAAGCGCATCATTTAAGCTGGAGTGAATCGCACATCAGTAATGAATATGTTTGCATTGAATCACTCGCACGAAAAATCCCTGGGTTACTATTGCTTACTGCAACGCCAGAACAACTCGGTATCGAAGGGCATTTTGCACGTTTACGCTTGCTTGACCCTGATCGCTTTTTTGAATTAAAAAGCTACGTTGAAGAAGAAGCTAATTACAAACCTGTTAATGAGTTGGTGCAGTGGTTGCTAAATGATGACAGCGATTTATACGATGAAAAGCAGTTAGTAAAGCTCGAAAAATATTTGGGTAAAGAAGCGGTTAATGCTTTTGAAACTGAAGAGGATAAAGCCTCCGTTGTAGAGTCCGTTATCCAAAGTTTATTAGATCGTCATGGCACAGGACGCGTGCTTTATCGCAATACGCGTGATTCGGTTGGTGGATTCCCACAACGTGAATTGCATGATTACAAACTTGATCTGCCAGAGCTTTATCAAGTCGTCAATGAATCATCATTAGGCTTAGAAAACTTAGATTTACAACTACACCCCGAACTTTCTGTAGAGCCGAGCGATTGGATTGTAGAAGACCCACGCGTAGATTGGTTGGTTGAGTGGTTAGAAAAACACCCGAAAGAAAAAGTGCTATTGATCTGCGCCTATGCAGAAACAGCCTTGGCGTTGGAAGAATATTTACGTTTGCGCACATCGGTAAATGCCAGCGTATTTCATGAAGGTTTAAGCATAATTGAGCGTGATCGTTCGGCTGCTTATTTTGCAGACAACGAGATGGGTGCGCAGATTTTGCTGTGTTCAGAAATTGGCAGTGAAGGGCGTAACTTCCAATTTGCACACCACTTGATTTTATTTGATCTACCACTGAACCCAGATTTACTAGAGCAACGCATCGGACGCTTAGACCGTATCGGGCAAACCGAAACCATCAAAATTCACGTGCCGTATTTTGCCGACACCGCGCAAGAAAAACTAATGAACTGGTATCACCAAGGTTTAAATGCTTTTCAACATGTATGCTCGGTTGGACATAGTATTTATGAAGTTTTTGAGAATGAAATTGAGCGTGAGTTGCTCAGTAGTGATACAGATAAATTTGATGATTTAATCGTTAGAACAAAAGCCTTGGTTGATGAAACACTCGCCCAAATGCAACAAGGGCGTGATCGATTGCTGGAGTTAAACTCTTGTCACAAAGGTCACGCGCAAGAAGTGATTGATGAATTGGAAAGCCTAGCAAGAGAGAATGATCTCAGTGAATACATGGATGAAGTATTTGATAAATACGGTGTGGATCAACAAATTCATGGCAGTGATAGTTTTATCGTAAAGCCAACGGATCACATGATGAGTGGGAATTTCCCGAGTTTGCCAGAAGATGGTTTGACCGCGACCTACTATCGCAATACCGCACTTTCACGTGAAGATATGCACTTCATAACGTGGGAGCACCCGATGGTAACGGGCGCGATGGATATGATACTTACCAGTGAGTTTGGTAATGCAAGTTTTTGTGCGCTTGAGCTAGATTCCGATACGATTGATGCGGGTACGCTCATGCTGGAAGCGATTTTCACAGTGAGTTGCCCTGCGCCAAAATATTTGCAACTGCCTCGCTATTTGGAGGAATCAACCGTACGCATTGTCGTTGATAATACAGGTAGAAATCTCAGCAAGGTACTTTCACACGCTAGTATGAATAGCCATGCAGCGCACGTAAACAAACAAACGACCCAAGAGCTAATTCAACACGCACGACCACAAATTCAGACATTGGTAGAAATAGCAGAAAATTTATCCAAACCAGAACAAATTAAAATTGTGAAACAAGCACAAACCTTGATGATGGCAGAAGCAAAGGAAGATATTGAGCGCTTGCGCGCACTTGCCGAAGTGAACCCAAATATCAGAAAAGAAGAAGTAACAACACTAGAAGAAAATGCCAGCGCTTTAGCTACTTACTTAGAGCAAGCACGATTGAAGCTTGATTCAATACGTGTAGCCTTGGTAACTAAATAATAGAGTAATAAAAAGCACACCCCCCCACTTTTACATGATGTTATAGCTAGATAACATCATGTAAAAGTGGGGGGGTGTGTTCGACAGGCACAACAGAACTGTGCTTTGGTATTCTAAATACCTTTTGGGTAATCCCAGCCGTGCTTCATAAAGTAGCGGCGCACATACAGCGCATAATCTCTTCTTTCTCTATTACTAGAGTGCATATGTCTTTCTGTTTTAGAAGTTTCAGCTTGGCGAACATGGTTTTCAATATGCTCTTTAGTCTCTGCTATGTAAGCCGCTTCACAAGGCTTGTCATCACAGGCTGATGCATTCATAGAAAAGAGAAGCGCAAGACTTATCGTCGTTGCTTTTAGTAATGTTTGTAACATGGTGCGCATACCATAAAATTATTAAAGATATGAGCAATATACGTCTGTATAAAAACCATGAATAGCCAATTCAGATTTCTGGGGCACATTTCCAGACTACTTCTTAATTGGAAGAATAAAAGGTAGCGGTAGACAGATAATGAGATTTAACTACAATACTGGTGTCTTCACCTCATTGGATTGTTCTAGGTAACTATGCCATCAACACCACAAAATAATCGTTTAAAAGTTATGTTCGCAGGTCTGTGTAGCTTAGTGCTAATGCTAGGCATCGCACGCTTTTCGTTTACGCCGATGTTACCTGTGATGATGGATGAGACGTTTCTCAATGATTATTTAGGGGGTTGGCTCGCCTCAATTAATTATATGGGTTATATGACAGGTGTTCTAATTACGGCTTCCATTAGCAGTTTAAAGCTGAAGTTTACCTTGTATCGAATGGGTTTGATTGTCGCTATTTTATCCACACTTGGCATGGCATTGGCCGATAATTATATTCTGTGGTCGGCGATGCGCTTTCTTGCTGGTTTGACCAGTGCGGCAGGTTTGTTAATGGGCTCTGGGTTAATTTTAAATTGGATGATCCGCCACGGACATCGAGCAGAGCTGGGAATCCATTTTGGTGGATTAGGACTGGGAATCGCCATCAGCGCAGTAGTAGCAATGCTGATGAAAAACGATTTTAATTGGGCAGAACAATGGCAGATATTTGCTGTGGTTGGTGCGGTTTTTGCCATTCCCGCTTGGTTTTGGTTACCTTCGCCAAATAGTTCCCAGACCACACAATCAGGCGAAAAACTTATTGATAAGCCACCCGAAAAAAGCTGGATGGTATTACTTTTCATGGCTTATTTTTGTGCAGGTTTTGGCTATGTGATTAGCGCAACATTCTTGGTTGCCATTGTTGAAAGTCAGCCTAGCTTAAAAGGTAGTGGAAGCTTGGTTTGGTTGGTGACAGGTTTAGCTGCCGCGCCTGCCTGTGTCTTTTGGGATCGTGTTGCGAGAAAAATTGGTGAGCTCAAAGCGTTGTTTATCGCCTACGGGATTAATATTGTGGGCATTGTGATACCCGCGTTTGATCATAGCTTTGTTGCCGTGTTGCTCAGCGGTTTTTTATTTGGGGCTACATTCATTGGAATTGTGAGTTTAATGCTAACAATGGTGGGCAAGTTCTTCCCCACTAAACCTGCAAAGCCGATGGGCAAACTTACCTTAAGCTATGGCACGGCGCAGATTATTGCGCCCGCACTTTCAGGTATGTTGGCAGAAGCCAGTGGCAACTATAATACGCCTCTATTATTGGCAGGCGGTTTTATGGTGCTTGGAATGGTGTTGATTTATGTGCTGATGCTACGCTCAAATAAAGCGATTAATACGGTTTAAGACCTGTGTAATTTCCCGCAGGGTTATAACTACACACCCAAGTTTGTGATTTGTCGTTACATACTTTTATGGCACAACCAACTTCGGTGGTTTCCTTCCAAACGGCTTGGGTGTAATGCCCACATTGTCTTCCCGGCTGACAGCTATTATTTTTATAGTTATACCAACGCTCTTCATTCGTCCATGCTTTAACTACTTCTCTTATGGTGACTGGGCTGATTTCTCGTCTTCCATCAGACCATACAATCGCCGTTGAGCGATAGAGGTTTTCACCGTAAGGTGGCGTTCCAGGGCGGTGGTACATTTTACAACTGTTACCAGCGCCCAGTTGGTTGGCCCATTGTTGAGAATATTTTGCGAGCTTATCAGACCATTTTAGAGGTGGAATATTGTGTTTCGCACGGATTTTATTATGCGACTCTAGTGCGCCAGCAAAGCGTCTTTTATAGGATAAGGCTGGGCGTGCTACCCATTTAGGAATCTTAGGTTTTGTCGCCATTCTTTGATCGTGATGTGGTAAAGGTATTGTTCTTGGTAAAACGTCGACAACCACAGGAGGCGGAGCATCAGTGCTTAATTCATCGTTTATTTGTGCAGTATCTTTTTTAACGCCACTACAGGCGACGAGGAAGTTTGCTATTAAAAAAAGTGCTGTTAAGCGAAAAAACGCTGTGAAGTTTATTATTTTATTCATTATTAATCATGCCCAATAATACACCGCTGTTCATACATCATGTAAAACTAGGGGGGTGTGCTTTTTATTATTATTTTTCTTTTAACGTCGTAGCAGATGGCATTTTTTCAACCTCTGCTTCAACCCATTCCCTAACTTTATCATTAATTTCATTGGGCTCTAAACCCTTTGCGCTAAACGGTTGACCGATACTCACGGTGATAGTTCCCGGGCGCTTGATGTAACTGTGCCTTGGCCAGCATTCTCCTGCGTTGTGCGCCATCGGGTAGACAGGATATCCTTCGCCGTTCTCCGAGCTCTCGGCGCAATAATTTGCTAGCAAAGCGCCACCCATTCGATAGCGTTTTTTCTCCCCAGGGTTTACGCGCGTACCTTCAGGAAAAATGCAAACCCAGTTGCCTTCATCCAAGCGCGCCTTGCCTTTTGTTTTAACTTGATCAACTGCTGAGCTTCCTGCATCGCGGTCTATCGCAATAGGCTTAACACGTGCTAATGCCCAGCCGAAAAATGGAATTTTAAATAACTCTTTTTTAAGTACCCAAGAAACAGCAGGCTTGAAAAGCGTTGGGACTAATAAAGTTTCCCATGTTGATTGATGGTTAGCTAAAACAATGCCGTGGTTATTGGGGTCAATATTTTCTTCGCCGATCAAATTGTATTTAATGCCACAGGTGACTTTAATCCACCACAGGTTAAAGTGTGTCCATGGTACTAAAATTTTATAGCTGGTTTCATGAGAAAAAGGCAGAAGAAAAGGTGACATTAAACCGACTAACAACGTGCTGAGGGCAAAGCCTATCCAAAATAATGTGGCACGGATGTAAAGTAGAAGTTTATACATGGGCATCACTCATTAACTTTAGTATCTGTTGTAACGCTTTGCCACGATGGCTGATTGCGTTCTTTTCATCCGCTGATAATTCAGCAGAACTTGTGCCGTGCGTTGGCACAAAAAATAGTGGGTCATAGCCAAAACCATTGGCACCTGAAAGCTCGTGCATGATTGTACCTTCCCAGCTGGCATCCGCAATTAATGGGGAAGGATCATCACCATGGCGCATATAAACAATGCAACAACGAAAGCGAGCTGTGCGTTTATCATCGGGTACGTCTTTCATTTCTTCTAAAAGCTTACTGTTATTTGCATTATCGCCTTCACCAGAATAACGTGCCGAATAAATTCCAGGGCGACCATTAAGCGCATCAACCTCGATTCCCGAATCATCCGCCAGCGCTGGCAAGCCTGTATGTTGCGCGGCATTTCGTGCTTTTATAATCGCATTTTCGACAAAGGTAAGCCCAGTTTCAGGCACATCAATCACATCGTAATCCGACTGTGGCGCAATCTTAAAGCCCGCACTGCCTAAGATGCGGAAGAATTCGCGCAACTTGCCTGCATTGCCACTTGCTAGTACGACTTTCTTTGCCATCTTTTACCTTACCCTACTTTAGTTACAAACTCCCCGCCCCAGAGGAGGCTGTCACAAAAGGATAAGTTGTAGGTTGGTGCTGAGTTTGCGAAGCCCAACGACCTGCGTCATGTTGGGCTTCGTGCCTCAGCACCAACCTACAAAAAGATGCTTTTACAACACTCTCTGCTAGCGAGGGGCTATATTATCTCAAATTTAAAAACCGCATCCTGCAGGTAGATTATAAAGCACACCCCCCCACTTTTACATGATTGTGCGTTAGTTTTTTTAACAGTGCTAGACTTTATGCAAAGCTGCATGATTGTTATTCAATTAGTTCGGTATACTTGCCAAGAATATCCTATTATTCTCACTATCATGAGCGAACTTTACCCACCGATACACGAAAACCGTCACTTTTATTTAAAGGTTGATGATGTCCATGAGATTTATGTGGAGGAATGCGGTAGCGAAGATGGCGTGCCAGTGATTTTTTTGCATGGCGGCCCTGGAGCGGGTTGCGAGTTATATCATCGGCAACTCTTCAACCCTGAAAAATACCGTATTATTTTGTTTGATCAACGTGGTTGCGGGCGCTCACAACCGCATGCTTCGCTGGAAAATAATACAACTCAGCATCTTATTGCCGATATGGAACAAATTCGTGAAGAACTAGGCATAGAAAAGTGGGTCATTGCGGGCGGCTCGTGGGGTTCTACATTGGCACTCGCCTATGCAGAAACATATCCTCAGCGTGTGTCAGGCTTGATTGTTCGTGGAATATTTTTAGCTACCGCAAAGGATGTACACTGGTTTTACCAAGAAGGTGCAAGCCGAATTTACCCTGACTATTGGGAAGACTTTATAGCGCCAATTCCAGAAGATGAACGCTCTGATCTGCTGCACGCTTACCACAAGCGCTTAACAGGCGGTAACGAAATTGCGCGGATGCGCGTCGCAAAAGCATGGTCATTATGGGAAGCGCGTACGGCGACGCTTCAGCCTAGCTCATCCATCCTAGAGCATTTTAGCGACCCACGAACAGCATTGAGTGTGGCGCGCATTGAAGCGCATTATTTTGTGAACGATAGTTTTTTTGAGGTTGATCAATTACTCAAAAATGCTTATCTCTTAAAAGATATTCCAGGTTTTATCATACACGGTCGTTACGATATGATTTGCCCGCTTGAGCAAGCATATGCGTTACACAAAGCTTGGCCGTTGGCAGACTTTTTTGTAGTGCAAAGCGCAGGGCATTCTGCGGGAGAGGCAGGCATATCAGCTGCCTTGATTAAAGCCAGCGATGACATGTTGAAAAAACTAAAGCCGAGTTAAATACTTCTTAA
>CAYOHT010000085.1:0-8425 GCA_964403815.1 uncultured Cocleimonas sp. | reverse complement strand
CTCAAGCGTTAGAACCGTAACAATCAGCCCAATGATAATAATCGGCGCGATGATGACAGGCGCTAAGCCTAAAAAGGGAAAGTATAAACGCGGGTGCTTAAAGGCTTGGGAGAACATGGCGAAATCAGAAAATACAATAGGCTCTTTAAGGGCTTTGAATTTTGCATTGCTTACGGCGATGACAATAATGAAAAAAACCACAAGTGCAATGCCAGAGAAAATAGGGCGTTGCACAATTAGCGTAAGCGCTATGAACAGTATGCTGATGATAGAGTTATGCAATATCAGAGTGTTAGCATTGAAAGTTGTTGCTTTAGGTTTGCTGAATCGCTCTAGGAATATTGAAGTAGCGATGGTCGCAAGCAGTGCGAAAAAGAACGTTAGCATTTAGTGTCTATCTACTCTGTTTTTAACTCCGCCTTTAACTCCGTACAGACTACGCATAATTGAATCTGCAAGAGAAGATGGCAATAGCGATAGCGTCCAAATCCCAATATTTAATGGAAACGGAAATGAAATGCTGGCTTTGTTTTTTTCGATGCCTGTCATAATAATATCAGCAGCGCGTTCTGGACTGATCATAAAGGGTTTGTCAGAATAAAACTGATCACTTAAAGCCGATTTTACAAACCCAGGGTAAACAACGCTCACGCCGATGCCATCGGGTTGCAGCCAGCCTCGTAATGCTTGCCCATAACCTTTAACGGCAGATTTGCTAGCACAGTAAACAGGAGAAATTGGCATGCCGTAATGGGCCGCGAGTGAACTAACAATTGCGATTTGACCTTGTTTACGCTCTCGAAGTTTGTCGATTAATGGATTCAAAGTAGCCAATACGCCGTAAACATTGGTATCAATCACACTACAAATAGATTGCCACGATTCGGCTTCGCCACCTTTAGGGATAATGCTGGTGACGCCTGCATTGCAGATTACAAGGTCGATAGGGTATTGTGCATCAATCTCGCTGATCAATTTTTGCAAGGCTTGGGTGTCAGTTACATCAATACGGTAGGTTAATGCGGCAGACTGATTTTTTTTACAATCTTGAGCCACCTTTACTAATTTGCTTTCATTGCGTGCCAGCAAAATCAAGCGCGTAGTCGAGCTAGCATAGCGCTTGGCTAACGCCGCACCAATGCCATCGCTTGCGCCAGTGATGAGGATATTTTTCATCTATTTATTATCCTTTAATAAAAAACCCTCAAAAAAAGGCAAACTATTCTCCACTGCCATTTTAATTCCTGTTTGATTATAAAAGCTGCCATTTATTTGTGTGCTTTCAATTACCGACGCTCTAAAAGCTTTGAAAAGTGTTTCGTCTGGCGGGCTGGCTTGTGTCCAAAAGTCATCCAAAGAGCCTTGAAAGGTCAGCCCTGCCATATTATAAATAGCGTTCCCTAATGCAATCACAGGGCAATTATAGATTAAAGCCGAAGTGCCGACCGTGCTATTTACCAATACCGTTCCTTTGGCATGTTTGAGCAAAGTAATAAGGTTGCCTGCTTCTAAATAAATAATGCGGCTTTGATCCAGTTTATTTTCATTTACAGCTTTTTCAATAACATCGGGATAGTCTATAAACCAAGGGTCAAGCGGATGGTTTTTAATCACTAGCATCGCATCTTGTGGAGCATTCTGGGCAAAGGATTTAATGGTAGTTTGTATCAAATCTTCAATACTGTTGATTGACGAATGAATGCGTATTTGTGCATCAGCCCCTAACTGCAAAGGTAAAAGGTAGAAGGTTTCTTGACTGGCAAGGATGTCATCAATTTGTTGTTTAGCTTTTTTCTCAAAGTAAAATTTAACCGATGGAATACGTTGTACAAATCCCCAATATTCCCTCAAAGCGCTATCAGGGCGATGGGTTTTGTAATGTGGGTATAGGGGCTTTAATACAGCCTTTGCCAAATGGTAACGAATATCGTGCCAAGCACGTATCGAAAGTCCTCCGCCTGTTGTTTGAGTTTGAGGTGTTTTAAAGTCATGTGTTTTTGCAAAATCGAGAAACCATTCAGGATTTTTGGATATGCTTGAGTGCGCGTTTACACCGCCATTATCCAGCGTTACCCAGTTGGGTCTAAAATAGCCTTCTTCAAAAACATGAATATTGATATTTTTACTTTTAGCAAGCTCAATAGCAGGCAAATGGACAGGGCGCGTGTCGCCAAAAAGAATAATATCGCTAATCGTATGCTGTTCAAAAACATCAGCATAAAACTCAGGAAGCGCAGTGAGCGTTCCGCGATAGTTAATATGCTTTAGCGCGGTAGAAAAGAAACGTCCAGAAAGTAGATCACCCCCACAAAAGTTGACCTTTAAAGCCTCATGTCCCGCATCCTTCAAAGCCTTCTCAAGCTCAGAAAAAAAGGGGCTTGCAACACCTTGTAATAGTAAAAAAGAACGACTCGTCATGGGGGCTATTGTAGCCTAAAATTATGCCGTGATTTGGTTAAAAAAACATTGTGTAAAAGTAACTTCTTAAGGTTAGTAAGAGTCAAGCCGAATACAGTAGGTAAGGTTTTTTTTCGGGGTAAATATGATTATTGTTTTCATGTGTGTTATAGAGGTTTTGTAAGTTGGCTTAATTGAGAGATTTTATGAGTGACTGTTGTTCAATAGCATCTAAAAATAATAAACGCTATACCTGCCCAGCTAATGGCAAAGACTACCTTCAGGTCTCATTATCTACTGTGTTGCAACATGTTAAAAAACCATGGCAGATAGATCACAGTAAGCTGATTGAACAGTCTTACTATTTTTGTAGTGACCCAGACTGTGATGTAGTCTACTTTGGTGAGAATGATATGATGCTCAGCACATCAGAACTACGTACTTTAGTAGGTGTTAAAGAGCTTGATAACGATGAGGCGCTAAGTTGCTACTGTTTTGATGTTAGCCATAAAGAGGCTAGAAGCAACCCCAAAATAAAGCAATATGTCATTGATAAAACAAAAAACAAGCAATGTTCTTGTGAAAGTCAGAACCCGTCGGGTAAGTGTTGCCTAAAAGACTTTCCGTAGTTATTTTTCTTTATATTATCTCAAAAAATAGTCAATTTGATGTGCAATAACATTTAAAAAAACTGATATACTATTTTCCCTTTCGTGAGTTTGAATGTTCTCAAACTGTCGAAAGCGACTTAAAGCACAACTCAAGTGCTTTCCCAGTAAAAGATTTTAGAGAAACTATATGCATCATAATCGTACCCACAACCCTAGTCAAAAAATGTCAAAAATGAATACGTTACCAAAAAAGCAAGGGCTTTATGATCCTGCTAATGAGCATGACTCGTGTGGCGTAGGGTTTGTTGCACATATAAAAGGCAAAAAAAGCCATAGTATTATTCAGCAGGGTTTAACGATTTTAAAACGTGTAACACATCGTGGTGCAGTGGGAGCTGACCCACTTGCGGGAGATGGAGCAGGTTTGTTGATGCAGATTCCTGATGCGTTCTTTCAAGAAGAAACGGACTTTGATTTACCTGCGGCGGGTGATTATGGCGTGGGAATGTGTTTCTTTACACAAGACGGCTACTACCGTAAACATCTGCAAAAACTATTAGAAGAAATTATTGAAGAAGAAGGTCAGGTAGTTCTTGGTTGGCGAAAAGTACCCGTTGACAACAGTGGCTTAGGTGAAAGTGTTAAACCTACAGAGCCTGTCACGAAACAAGTCTTTATTGGACGTGGTGAAAATACACCAGACCAAGATGCATTTGAGCGAAAGCTTTTTGTTATTCATAAAATAATCACTGCAGAAGCTAATAATAAAAAGAATGAGATTGCAGGTACAGAAGATTTTTATATTTGTTCAATGTCATCTCGTACCATCGTTTACAAAGGTATGTTGTTGGCAGAGCAGGTGGGCGAGTATTACCGCGATCTAGAAGATGAACGTGTGGTATCGGCGTTGGCGTTGGTTCATCAGCGTTTTTCTACCAATACTTTCCCAACATGGGATTTGGCGCATCCGTTTAGAATGATCGCGCATAATGGTGAAATCAATACTAACCGTGGAAATGTGAACTGGATGGCTGCTCGCCAAAGTTCAATGCAATCTGATATTTTAGGTGACGATTTACAAAAAATCTGGCCAGTAATTCCAGAAGGGCAGTCAGATACGGCTTGTTTGGATAACGCATTAGAGCTGATGGTTGTAGGTGGATATTCGCTAACCGAAGCGATGACTATTTTGATTCCTGAAGCGTGGTACGGCAATGAGTTGATGGATGAAAAGCGCAAAGCGTATTACGAATACAACGCAGGTATGATGGAGCCTTGGGATGGTCCTGCGGCAGTTGCTTTTAGTGATGGTCGTCAAATTGGCGCGATGCTTGACCGTAACGGTCTTCGTCCTGCTCGTTATTTAATTACTGATGATGATTTGGTCGTGATGGCATCTGAAATGGGTGTTTTGGATATTCCTCAAGAAAAAATTGTGAAAAAGTGGCGTTTACAGCCGGGAAAAATGTTTTTGTTAGACATGGAACAAGGTCGCATCATTACCGATGAAGAGTTAAAGTCGGATCTGGCAAATTCACATCCATATGGAGACTGGTTAAATAAAAATCAAATAAAGGTGTGCGAAGTATTTGGTGACACCAATGTTGTTGCGCATTTAGAGCCAGAGATATTGTTAAAGAATCAACAAGCCTTTGGTTATACGCAAGAATACATTAAGTTCTTATTGGCACCAATGGTTAAAACAGGCATGGAAGGCACAGGTTCGATGGGTGTTGATAGTCCTGTCGCGGTTTTGTCGCATCGTGCACGTCATATATCTAATTACTTTAAGCAAAATTTTGCTCAAGTAACAAACCCACCGATTGATCCAATTCGTGAAGAGTTGGTTATGTCATTGGTGACAATGATTGGTCCTCGGCCCAACTTATTAGGGCATGAAGATAAAGGTAGCAATGTACGCCTTGAAATAAATCAGCCAATATTAACCAATGAACAGCTTTACAATATCCGTCATATTAAGAATCATGCGGGTGAAGCATTCAGAACCAAAACACTCGATATAACTTATGATGCATCATTGCGTGGTAAGGGCATGGAAGGAGCGATTGAAGATATACGTGTACAAGCAAAAGAAGCGGTTGAAGGGCATTACAATATTTTAATCTTATCTGATCGTAATGTGTCAGATGAAAGATTGGCGGTTCCAGCATTGTTGGCAACCTCTGCAGTACATCATCACCTTATCAAACATGGTTTGCGTATAGATACAGGGCTAGTTATTGAGACAGGTTCTGCATTAGAGATTCATCATTTTGCAACCTTGGCAGGCTATGGTGCTGAAGCAATTAACCCATGGTTGGCGCTAGAAACAGTCGATAGTAACTTGGAAGACTTCAATGCCGAGAGTGGTGTTGAAATGAGTATTGAAACAGCACACGAAAATTATATTAAAGCTATCGGCAAAGGCTTGAAGAAAGTCATGTCGAAGATGGGTATTTGTACTTATCAGTCATATTGTGGTGCACAGATTTTCGATGCTGTTGGTTTATCTTCGGAATTTATTAAAGAATACTTCACCGGTACTTCAACTAAGGTTGAAGGTATTGGTTTAGCGCAAATCGCGCGTGAAGCACGTCGTTGTCACACACGTGGATTTGGTGATAAACAAATATACGCTAAACATTTAGATGTGGGTGGTGATTACGCTTATCGAGCGCGTGGTGAAAAGCATATCTGGAATCCAATCACTATTTCAACACTGCAGCACGCAGTGCGTGGAAATGATGCAAAGAGCTTTGCAGAATTTTCCCAAGCTATTAATGAGCAAACACAAGGTTTGTTAACTTTACGTGGGTTGATGGACTTTGAGTTTGCACAAACGCCATTGTCACTAGATGAGGTTGAACCCGCAAAAGAGATCGTAAAACGCTTTGCAACAGGCGCAATGTCGTTTGGTAGTATTTCGTACGAAGCACATTCAACTCTTGCAGTTGCGATGAATGAAATCGGGGCAAAATCAAATACAGGTGAAGGCGGAGAAGAGGCAACACGTTTCAATCCATTGCCTGATGGTTCTATGAATCCAGAGCGCTCCGCCATCAAGCAGGTTGCATCAGGTCGTTTTGGTGTGACTACCGAATACTTAGTGAATGCTGATGATATACAAATCAAAATGGCGCAGGGCGCGAAGCCGGGCGAAGGTGGGCAGTTACCAGGTCATAAGGTTAATGAACAAATTGGTCGTGTACGTCACTCAACGCCGGGGGTTGGCTTAATATCGCCACCACCGCATCATGATATATATTCGATTGAAGATTTGGCGCAGTTAATCCATGACTTGAAGAATGTGAATCCGAAAGCACGCATATCGGTTAAGTTAGTTTCTGAGGTTGGTGTAGGCACCGTTGCTGCAGGTGTTACCAAAGCACATGCTGACCATGTAACTATTTCTGGTTTTGATGGTGGTACAGGTGCTTCGCCACTCACCTCTATTCGTCATACAGGCTCACCATGGGAGCTCGGCTTGGCAGAAACACATCAAACATTGGTCATGAATAAACTGCGTAGCCGTGTTTGCGTTCAAGCAGACGGTGGTTTGCGCACAGGTCGTGATGTGGTTATTGCCGCATTGCTGGGCGCTGATGAATTTGGTTTTGCAACTGCACCATTAATTGCAGAAGGTTGTTTGATGATGCGCAAATGTCATCTCAATACCTGTCCTGTTGGTGTAGCAACACAAGACCCTGAACTGCGCAAGAAATTTACGGGTAAACCAGAGCATATAATTAATTACTTCTTCTTCGTAGCTGAAGAAATGCGCGAACTAATGGCGAAGCTTGGTTTCCGCACCATTGCAGAAATGGTCGGGCAATCCAATAAGCTAAGCATGAAATCTGCTATTGATCACTGGAAGGCAAAAGGTCTTGATTACAGTGCATTGCTAACAAAACCTAAAGTAGATTCTCACGATGATGAGCATCATACAATGGGTCAAGATCATGGTATTGATAAGGCGCTTGATAACGAGTTGATAAAGCTGGCACAAGCAGCGCTTGAGAAGGGTGAAAGCGTTAATATTGACATTAAAATTGAAAACCATAATCGCACCTTTGGCACGATGTTGTCAGGTCGTGTAGCAGAAAAATACGGTCACAAAGGTTTACCAGATGACACGATTAAAATTAATGTGTCAGGTACTGCAGGTCAGTCATTTGGTGCTTGGGTTGCTAAGGGTGTAACGCTTAAACTATCTGGTGAAGGTAATGATTATGTGGGCAAAGGTTTGTCTGGCGGTAAAATCATTATCCATCCACCGACACACTGCAAAATTGAAAATACTGATGAAAACATTATCGTAGGCAATACCGTTCTTTACGGCGCAATAGCAGGTGAAGCTTACTTTAACGGAGTAGGTGGCGAACGTTTCTGTGTAAGAAATTCAGGTGCTACTGCCGTTGTTGAAGGCTTGGGTGATCACGGTTGTGAATACATGACAGGTGGAATGGTTGTTTGTTTAGGTGAAACAGGGCGTAACTTTGCGGCAGGTATGTCGGGTGGTTTTGCTTATGTGTTGGATGAAAAAGCACAGTTTGCGAGTTTGTGTAACACAGAAATGGTCGAGCTTAATAATCTAAAAGCAGATATTGGTAATGTTGATATTACTGATTTCTTACAAGCAGATGAAACACGTTTAAAACAAACGATTGAAAACCATGTAAAACACACAGGGTCAAAACGTGGGCAGATGATTTTGGATGATTGGGCAACGTATCTGCCACAATTTATAAAAGTCATGCCTGTGGATTATCGTAATGCGCTTGAACAGCAAGCGGCTAAAAACAAAAAAGCTGCGGCGTAAAGGAGAGGAATCAAAAGAATGGGTAAAGCAACAGGATTTAAAGAGTTTCCTCGCCAAGATAGAGTTTATGGGTCAGTAGAAGAGCGCATCGTGCACTTTCACGAATTTGTACAGCCACTTGATGAGCAAGAACTAAGTACGCAAGGCGCGCGTTGTATGGATTGTGGTATTCCGTTTTGTCACGACGGCACAAACGGTGGTGGTTGCCCAGTGAACAATATGATTCCCGATTGGAATGATCAGGTTTATCACGGCGAATGGCAAGATGCTCTGGATACTTTGCATTCAACCAATAACCTACCTGAAATTACAGGTCGAATTTGTCCTGCGCCATGTCAGGAATCTTGTACGCTAAACATCAATGACGACTCAGTAACCATTAAAACAATCGAATGCGCGATTGTTGATAAAGGTTTTGAAAATGGCTGGATAAAGCCAGAAATTGCAGCACATAAAACAGGTAAGAAAGTAGCGGTTGTGGGTTCAGGCCCTGCGGGTATGTCAGCCGCTCAACAGCTTGCACGCGTAGGTCATGAGGTTGTGCTGTTTGAAAAAGAGCCAAAAATTGGCGGACTGATGCGTTTTGGTATCCCTGATT
>CAYOHT010000084.1:0-8516 GCA_964403815.1 uncultured Cocleimonas sp. | reverse complement strand
TAGAAGCCGCACTAATTGATGCTACTTTTGAGTCACCTTTGACAATGGTTTCCATTGATAATTTCATTTTAATGGGCTTATTGCCATCAATTTTCAAATGGTCTGGCGCTACTGAAAGTCCTTCTACTGCTCGCTTCATGGCTAGTAGGCTTGCTTGTAGAATATTGATTTCGTCAATCTCTTCAACTTCTGCTCGACCCAATGACCATGATAGCGCTCTTTCTCTAATAATAATATCCAGCTCATTGCGCTTCTTTTCACTCAAGACTTTTGAATCTGCTAAACCCTCTATCCAATTCTCTGGGTCTAAAATAACGGCTGCGGCAACCACTGCGCCAGCAAGTGGTCCTCGCCCGACTTCATCAACTCCTGCAACCAATCGCACTCTCATTTTTTGGACTCTGCTTTTTTAGCTTCTATTAAATTAAATAGCGCCTTGGCAGCTCGTGCGCTCGCATTTTGTTTTAGCTGCATATGTATTTCATTAAATCGATCAAGCATGTGATTACGCTGTTCCTTACTTTGCATAAACTGCCTTTCCACTTCACTAACAAGTTTCTCTTTTGTAATTTCTTCTTGTATCAATTCGGGCACTAAATATTCATCTGCTAAATTATTGGGCAAGGTGTAATATTTTGACTTTATCATATTGAACATGCGGATTATACGCGCAGTGAGTGGAGCAACACGATATGCCGCCACCATTGGGCGACCTATTAACATTCCTTCTAAAACCGCTGTACCAGATACCATCAATATCTGGTTAGATGCTGTCATCACAGTACGGGACTGCCCTTTTACATAAGTGATGGGGACATCAGGAGCCTCTTGTTGCTTAATTTTTTCAACGGTATCTTTTAGCTTATTATTGACCATCGGCGTGACAAATAACCAATCTGGATACTGTTTGTGTAGCTCTTTTAATGCGCGAAGAAAGTCGGGAGCAATACGATTAATTTCTCCTAGCCTACTTCCAGGTAACACAGCCAAAATAAAAGGTTTATCGGGTAACGAGAGTGTTTTTCTTGCTTCCTTGGCATCTGTCTTCAGTGGAATTTCATCTGCCAAAGGATGCCCAACAAACTCGGCTGGAATGGCGTGTTTTTTATAGAAATCCACTTCAAATGGAAATAGCGTTAGCATCAAATCCATCGCGCCTTTCATTTTTTTAACACGTCCTTCTTTCCACGCCCAGACGGATGGGCTAACGTAATGTACCGTGGTGATACCCACTTGATATAACTGTTGTTCAAGTTTGAGATTAAAATCTGGCGCGTCAATTCCTACCACTAAAACAGGGGGGGTGTGCTTCCAGCGCTGAATAAGTGCTTTTCGCATTTTCAGAAGCTCAAATATACGCGGTAAAACCTCAACATAACCCATAATGGAAAGACGATCCATCGCGTACAAAGAATCAAATCCTGCCTGCTGCATTTCATCGCCACCAATGCCTTCAAAGGTAGCATCAGGGTAAAGTTCTTTAAGCGACTTGATTAAGCGACTACCGAGAATATCACCCGACACTTCACCTGCCACTATTGCGATACGCATCATAATGGTGTCTTAGCGTATTATTCCGCGACCGCTTTGACTTCTTTCGCAGAAGTCTGCCATCTGTTTGATGGAACGATCAGAGGAAGATTGTTCTTGAAGTTGTACTATCGCCTCTTTAAATGGCAGGTCTTTACGGTATAAAGTACGATAAGCATTTTTTATTTTTTTGCGTGTATCATCATCAAAACCATGGCGTTTTAAGCCTTCATTATTTATTCCACGAGGGATTCCTGGCGCCCCAAATGCCATCACAAAAGGAGGTAAATCCTTACCCAACTGTGTGCCCATACCCGTAAAGGCATATTCGCCGACATGGCAAAATTGATGCACTAAGGTAAAGCCACCCAAAATAGCATAATCATGAATAGTTACATGCCCTGCAAGGGTCGCATTATTAGCAAAAATAGTATTGTTACCAACGATACAATCGTGAGCGATATGGACGTAAGCCATAATCCAGTTATCATCACCAATGACTGTTTTACCTATATCTTGGGATGTGCCACGGTTGATGGTGACACTTTCACGAATAACATTTCTATCACCAATACTTAATGTTGTCTGCTCGCCTTTTTTATATTTTTTATCTTGGGGCTCTGCACCAACCGATGCAAACTGAAAAATACGATTATCTTTGCCGATGGTCGTTGGTCCTTCAATAACTGTGTGCGGACCCACCCATGTACCACTATCAATTTTAACACCAGCACCAATAATGGCATAAGGAGAAACCTCCACATCATCTGCTAGCTCTGCCTTGGAATCAATAATGGCTGTTGGGTGTATTTTATTCATTAAAGTTATTATTACCTTTGACCCTTAATCCAACTTTGTTGCTGCACATTTAATTTCTGCTGATACTACAACAGCACCATCAACACGAGCTTCGGTTTTAAATACCCACAGTTTTCCTTTATGGTGGGTTATTTCAGCGTATAGCTCTAGCTGATCTCCAGGGATGACCGGCTTCTTAAATTTAACTTTATCGATACCAACCAACATATAGAGTAAATCGTCTTGAGGTATTTCACTCATCGTTTTAAAGCCTAACAAACCTGTTGCTTGCGCTAGAGCTTCAATAATTAAAACACCGGGCATTATAGGCTTATGAGGAAAATGCCCATTAAAAAAGGGTTCATTAATCGTGACATTTTTAAGAGCCGTTATGGTTTTCCCTACTTCAAGCTGAGTAACTCTATCAACAAGAGCGAAAGGGTATCTATGTTCTAAAAAACGCCTAATCTCGGTTACATCCATTACAGCTTCTTTTGTGTTATCACTCAAGATAAATCCCTTTTTTCACGTTCTTCTAATTTTTTCTCTAAGCGCTTTATTGTTTTTGCCATTTCATCCAATTGCCTAAAACGCGCAGCATTTCGTCGCCATTTTTTATTTTCTTCAATAACAATACCCGATGTATAAACACCAGCTTTGTTAATTGAACTTATTACCATAGCCCTGCCAGAAATAATGACATTATCCGCTATTGTTAAATGCCCCGCTATTGCTGCTGCTCCACCAATTTGGCATCTCTTACCAATTTTTGTGCTACCTGCAATAAGTGCTCCTCCCGCAATAATTGTGTGTTCGTCAATTTTTACGTTATGGCCTATTTGTATTTGATTATCAAGCTTTACACCATTAGCTATTTCAGTCGACCCCAAGGCGGCACGATCTATAGTGGTATTTGCTCCGATTTCTACATCCGAACCAATAACTACGTTGCCAACCTGCAATATCTTATACCAACTTTTATCTTTTTGAGGTGCAAACCCAAAACCATCTGCGCCAATGACAGCACCAGAATGAATAATTGAGTTTCTCCCTATTTTTGTATCGGAATAAAGTGTCACATTGGGAAATAGCTGAACATTCTTTTTTAGTACGGAATTTTCGCCAATGAAGCTACCCGCCCCTACTGTCACGTCCTCTTCAATAATCACCCCAGATTCTATAACAACATTTGCAGCAATGTTTGCTTGCTTACTTATCTCTGCATTCTCCGCTATAACAGCGCTTGAATGAATCGATGAAGATGGTAAATTTTTTGCGTGGAAAATTGATACTGTTTTTGCAAAGGTTAAATAAGGATCATCATTAATCAATGCATTACCAGAGTAGTCCTTTGCCAATGCTGGCGATAGAATAACAGCAGATGCTTTACTCGCTTCAAGATATTTTTTGTACTTTGGGCTACTAACAAAGCTTATTTCCCCTTCACCCGCTTCTTCTAAGGACATAACACCTTGCAACTGATAGCTACCGTCCCCTTTAACCTTTGAGCCTGTAAGTTCCGCTAGCTTTTCGAGAGTTAGCATCATTGATTTTCATTTGCCTTAGTATCAATCTCAAGTTTCTTTTTAAGAAAGCCTAACACCACAGGCGTAATATCAACGCGCTGGCTAGCTGATATATAATCTTGAAGAATAATATCTATATTTTTTTGCTTTCTTACCTCATCAATTGCACTAAAAACTTCTTTTTGAACCACATCAAGCGCCGAATCCCTAGCAAAGCGTAACTCTTCTCTAAAGTCTTGCAAAGACCGACTACGTGCTCGTTTACGAGAGCGTAGTTCTCTTTCTTTTTGCCGCCTTAGATCATCATTTTCTTTTGATGCAATTTCTTTCTTTAACTCAATTTCTAAACGATTTATTTGCTCTAAATCTTCGGCGAGTTTCCTTTCTTGGGGTAAAAACTTGTCTTTTAAGTTGCTGCTAGCCACCTCTGCTTGTGGCGCATTTTCCATTAAAAAAGTGACATTCACGACACCAACAGAAACTGCATCTTCTGCATAAGCTACTGAACAAAGACTTATAAAAAATATCTCTATGGATATGACAAAGGCAACAAGCACTGTCTGTTTATTGCCTTTTGTTTTGTCACTTTTTTGTTTGAATCTAATCATGGCTACCGATTGTACAAGAGTCAGCAAAATTTAACACTATTAGAGAATTACAATTCTAATAACTCTCTTTAAAGCAACTAAACGAAAAAAAGCACACCCCCCTAGTTTTACATCATGTAAAACTAGGGGGGTGTGCTTTTAAATTTACTATTTATTCTATTAAATAATGACTAATCTAGAAACTTGCACCAATTGAGAATTGTAGCTCTTGAACATCATCGCCAGGCTTTTCATTCAATGGTTTAGCATAGCTTAGTGTGAATGGACCAAGTGGAGATATCCATGTTGCAGACAAGCCTGCCGAATAACGAATATCATCCGCTTCAAAGGCATCGAAATCTTTGTAGACGTTACCCGCATCAACAAAAGCACTCATGCGCAAACCTTTTACGTCTTCAGCAAAGGGTACCGGAAAGAGTAATTCTGCTCTTGCATTAACCGCAAGGTTACCACCAGCAGGGTCTTTGGTTGCAACACCATTAGAATCTATAGCCACAGGACCTAGGCTATTATTATCAAAGCCTCGGACCGTGCTGATACCACCTGCATAAAATCGCTCAAAGAATGGTAGATCCTTGGTATCGCCAAAACCTTCTCCATACGAAATACCACCTTTTAATGCAAAGGTCATTTTTTCCGTTACTGGCAAATATTTAGCGGCTCTATATTTAAGCTTGTAATACTCAAGATCACTGCCTGGTAAACCAACTTCTAATGCGATGCTTTGTCGCTGACCCTTAGAAGGGAATAGAAAACGATTGCGTGTGTCATGCACATAACTCACCTTACCAAGGATATTGTTGTACTCACCTTTATTTACACCCGTTCCATCAGGGTCAATAAAGTTTGTAACGTGCTGGGGTGATGCACTATTGCTAACAATCTCACGATGCTCTCCACCAATACTAAAGCGTAACGAGTTATCTTCTGTTAACGGTATTGTGTAATTAACATCTGCACCATAGCTATTACTGCTGTAGTCAGATAAATCATCTTCTTTTGCATCTGTTTTATTGTAATAAACATTAAATCCACGGCCTACACCATCAACGGTATGGTAGGGATTGTTATGACTAATACGGAAGCTCTTGGTTGATTTACTATTAACCGCAGAAACTGACAAACTCTTGCCTGTTCCCATAAAGTTGTTCTGCGTAAGCCCAACATTAAAAGTCACGCTATTTCCAGAGTAACCCACGCCTGCATTAAATCTATTGGATGATCTTTCGCTAACAATCACATCCAAGTCAACCTGATCACTACGACCAGCAACAGGAGATGTTGTTATTTTTACACTCTCAACAAAAGGTAAGCGCTGAATACGTTCCTTTGAACGCACCACTTTTTGCTTTGAAAGGAAAGAACTCTCTAGCTGACGCATTTCACGACGGAAAACTTCTTCTTTGGTTCGAAAGTTACCACGAATATTAATTCGTCTAACGTAAGTGCGCTGACCTTTCTCAGCTTGTAAAGTAAGGTCAACACGCTTATTAACATTATCTACCTTAGGTAATATACCAATACGAGAGAATGCAAAACCATCTTTACCTAATCTGTTTTTCACATTCTTACGGGTTTCAGCTAGCCTAGTTTGCGAGAATACCTGACCTTCTCTTAGCGTAAGAAGCCTTTGTATTTCTGCGTTATTGAGACCTGTATCACCAACAACCCTAATTTTACCTACACGGTATTGATCACCTTCTTTAATATTTAGGTTAACAAAAACCGACTTTTTGTCTTTTGATAAAGCGACTTGAGTAGAAAGTACTTCAAAGTTTAAATAGCCTCTATCACGGTAAAACGAAGTGAGTTTATCAATATCGCCAACTAGCTTTTCTCTTGAGTACTTATCACGACTACTTAGGAAGGCAATTTTCCCTCTCGTGCCTGACTCAAATAACTTCATTAGTGTTGCTTCTGAAAAAGCTTTATTCCCACTAATTTTCATGCGCTTAATACGTGCAACACCGCCTTCTTGAACTTTTATATTCACACCGACGCGATTACGTGGCAGCTTCTGAAGTTGAGTATCAACATTCACGGCATAGTTGCCACGCGCTAGGTATTGTTGTTTTATTTGTTGCTGAATTTTGTTGAGCGCCGACTTATCTAAAGGTCGACCTTTAGCAACACCAGCCTGCTTTAGTGCAGTCAATAGTGCTTTTGTAGGAATAACATGATTACCAGAAACTTTGATTTCACCAACGGCGGCGCGCTCATGGACATTTACCAATAAAACATTTCCGCGTCTGCTGATCTTTACATCATCAAACAATCCTGTTTTAAAGAGAGAGCGAACGATGCCTGCTGTCATATTGTCGTCAAATGTTTGACCAACACGAACAGGAACATTGCTAAGAACCGTACCCGCCGCAACACGTTCTAAACCACTAACTTGAACATCTTTTAGAATAAATCTATCAGCCCAAACACCTTGAGTCAGTGCTAGTAAACAGCCTGCTAAAGAAGCTTTCATTACTTGATTTTTCATATTATTACCCTAACTTTTATTTTAGACAGATCGTTTAACTTGTAATCCAACTTGTAAACCGATCAAGATCATTATATATAGCCACTACCATCAGAACGCCGACTATTCCTATCCCTACACGCATTCCAATCGCTTCAACCCTTTCTGAAACTGGACTTCCTTTGATCAGTTCGATGATGTAGTACATTAAATGCCCTCCATCCAACATGGGTATCGGCAACAAATTTAGCACGCCAAGGCTTAAACTAACAATAGCCATCAGTGTAAGAAAGGCAGAAAACCCGATTAACGCGCTTTTCCCTGCAAAGCTGGCAATAGTACCTGGACCAGAAATATTCTTTAACGATGCCTTTCCAGTAATCAACCTGCCCATTACTTTTAGCGTCATTATTGATAAATCATACGTTTCTGTGACTCCAAACTTCAGTGACTCACCCACAGAAGCTTGTCGTGTAAAGAATAAATCCTTTTTGTCTTTCTCTAAGTAAACAGGTTTTAGTGAGATTCCTATTCTTGCTCTTTTACTACCATTAATATCCGTTATTTGTGGTGTAATCTCCAAGGTACTACTGTTTTTATTCCGCTCTATACCTAATTGCACAACTTTATCTGCATGCGAATTCATGTAGTTTGAGAAGAAATCTCCCGATACAACCTTCTTTCCATCGACACTAATAAGTTTATCGTCTGCCATCAGGCCTACTTTTTTTGCCGGCGAGTTGGGGGAAACCTGCCCAACGCTAAGTAAATAATTAGCGGGTCGCCAGAAGCTCATTCCAGTTTTTAAAAAGTAATCTCCTTCATCTGCCAGTAATGCTGTATCACTCAAATCCAGTGAACGACTTGCCTGTCCTCCAGATTTTGTTTCAACATGAATGGTTAATTTAGGGTCTATCAAATATTCATTGAGAAGAGTCAACCGTACCTGACGCATTGATTCGATCTTAATATCATTGATAGCTACTATTTTATCTTTTGTTTCAAAACCTGACTGAGCTGCAGGTGTATTGGGAGCAATATCACCCACATAAGGGCGCACAGAGTCAACACCCATCATCATCAGGACTGAAAATGCAGCTATCGAAAAGATGAAATTAAATGCTGGCCCAGCAAGTACCACTAAGAAACGCTTCCACACAGGTTGCGTATTAAATGCCCGATGCTTTTCGCTTGGGTCGACATCACCCTCACGTTCATCCAGCATTTTCACATAGCCGCCCATAGGGATTGCGGCTAAAACATATTCTGTTTGATCTTTGTCTTTGGATTTATACGTCCAAAGTGGCTTTCCAAAACCAATAGCAAAACGAATGATTTTTATACCCAGTAAGCGAGCCACCCAAAAATGTCCAAACTCATGAATGCCCACGAGAATTGCTATCGCTACAACGAAGGCCGCGATAGCGATGAGTATTGTAAGTGCTGTTGCCATATGAGTTTTCTTTTAGATAGTTAGATAGTACAAATATTAAAATTTTTTATAAGCCCGAAATATACAGTTTACTATGATCTCGACTGCTTAAATCTTGCGCAAGTATATCATCTATTTTATTAGGTGTCCCT
>CAYOHT010000083.1:0-8537 GCA_964403815.1 uncultured Cocleimonas sp. | reverse complement strand
AGACGCAAGCCTTGAACGAAGGAATGGATTTATGGCTTTCTGGTAGCCGCAGACCAAAAGACTGCAATGCGTTATTTTCACTATTGAAAAGCAATAAACGCATCACCGACAAGTTGGCATGGGAAAGAATCACTTTAGCGATGAATAAAGGTAGAACCAGCCTATCCAGCGATTTAGCCAAGCATCTCAACGAGCGATCATTGGTTGCATTATGGGTGAAGCTACGCAAGAAGCCGACTAAAACCCTCAAACACAATAGACTCAAAAAGAAGGATGCACGAAGCCGTCAACTAATTGCTTACGGCATCAAACGTCTTGCGCGTAAAAACCCTGCTAATGCTAGAAGAATATGGAGTCAGTTTCAGAAATCACACCCTTTTACCGTACAAGAAAAAGCCGAAGTTGAAAGTTATATTGCCGTAAAACAAGCGATTGATCACAGCCCTTATGCGCTACAAAAACTTGCCGCTATTCCTAATAAATCACGTAGCGATGATGGCAATATTTGGATGGCACGCATGGCGCTTCGTCAAAATGATTGGAAAAAACTGGGTATTGCCATTGTTTCGATGAGTCCTGAGCAACAGCAGGAAGACATTTGGCAATACTGGCGTGCGCAATCGGACAAGCGCACAGGTAAGAAAACAGCGATTAATTTGCACAAGTTAGCGAAGAACGCATCATTTTACGGATTTTTAGCGGCAGATCAGCTCAAACACCCCTATTCAAGATTATTACAAAAAGAAGTAAACTGGGCACAATACACACCTAAAATACGCAATATGAAATCCATTCAACGCGCCACCGAGCTTTTTGCTTTGGGTATGCCAAAGCTTGCTAAAAAAGAATGGTTTTGGACTTTGAAGAATTTAAACAAACAAGACAAGCTTGCCGCCGCCGCTTATGCACTCGAAATTAGGGAGCCTTTTTTAGCCATTATTACCGTGTCGCAAACCAAAGATTGGAATCAAACAGGTTTACGTTTCCCGTTGGAGTATCAAAATGTTGTACAAAAAGCAGCCCACCAACAAGGCATACACCCTGCTTGGGCATACGGCATTATGCGCCGTGAAAGTGCATTTGACTCACAAATTGTTTCCAGCGCCAACGCCAAAGGCTTAATGCAAGTTTTGCCTGCTACAGCAAAAGGCGTAGCGCGCAAGCTTGGCATAAAAAACCATAAAACTTCTGATCTATTTATTCCCGAGAAAAATGCCCGCATTGGTACAGGTTATTTAAGCCAAATGTTAAAACGCTTTGGTGGTAACTACGTTAAAGCAACCGCCAGTTATAACGCTGGGCCGCACCGCATCCCTCGCTGGTTGCCTGATTTTAAAATTTCAGCACCGCAATGGATTGAGAGTATTCCGTTTAATGAAACCCGAAAATACGTGCGTTCCGTCATGGCTTACACGACCATTTATGATCATAAGTTAAACTATAAAAACCGTCGTGATTTACGTTTATCGCAACGCTTACAGAGTGTCGGGCCTAAATAAATGCGCGCTCAACACAAACAACATCATAAGCAACGCGGCATCGCGCTGATTGTTGCACTCATCGTCACCATGCTAGCGGTGACTATTGCGACAACGGTACTTTATCGCCAGCAAATTCATATTCGATTATCAGGCAATATCGCGCATTTAGAACAAGCATATCTTTATGCTCAAGGCATGGAAGGGTTTGCAGGGAAGATATTGGAAGAAAGTTATAAAGATCATCCAAAATATGACTCACTAAAAGATATTTGGGCATTTGAAGGTATTGTCTTCCCAATTTTAGGTGGAACCATGAGTGGACAAATGTATGATTTGCAAGGACGGATCAATTTGAACTCATTGGCTAGACCAATTCCGCCAAAACCAAAATTGACAGATGACACTGGAAAGAAAATTGATCCCCCTCCTGTCTCAAAACCAGATATTGCAGGCATCACCCGCTATCGTCTTCTAAGTCTAATGCAAGAAATTGACCCTGATGACAGCATGGGCCCACCCCAGGATTTTGCGCGGATCGTCAAAGACTGGATTGACAAAGACCAAACCAATGGCAATACCAAACCTGATGATGGCGGAACAGGCTCAGGTGCAGAAAGCCCTTACTATCAAAGCATGGAACCTGCTTACTTTAGTGCTAATACGTTATTAGTAAACCCTACTGAATTACGTTTATTAAAAAATATGAACAAAGAAATTTATAATAAATTAATAAACCCAGATCCTAAAAAAAGCCTCGTAGCCACCTTGCCCATTGCTGATGCAAATAATAAACCTATTGCAACACCAATCAATGTTAATACTGCTAGCAAGGAAGTTTTACAAAGCATTGGATTTGACCCTGCAACTGCGGAAGATATTATTCTCCAACGTGATACAAACCCTTTTGAAGAGATGAAGAACAGCTTTTTACAATCCGCCATTGAAGCACAAGGTGACAACATTGATGCGAATGACCTCGATGTGAAAAGCAGTTACTTCTTACTACGCGGAACCGTAGAAATTAACAACGCACGCCTCACCATCAATTCCATTTTATATCGGAAAAATGGCAAGGTTTCTGTCATAATGCGCGACTTTAGTAACCCATAGAGAATACGATAATCAATGCAACTTTTGCTAATAAAAATCAGCGCCACCCATGCCAACCCTGAATATGCATTGTTGGGTAATAAGCAAGCAGAAGATCGTTTTACACCAAGCACTTGGGATAAAATAGGCTCGCTCACCAAAGGACGAAAAGTTGTTTTACTTTTACCTAATAGTGAAGTGGTTTTAACCACGGCTAATGTTCCTAGTAAAAACAAAAAACAATTACATCAAGCTATTCCCTACGCGTTAGAAGATACACTCGCAGAGGACATTGAAAAATTACACTTTGTCATCCAGCAACCAACAGCCTTAGCTGAATCTCACGTTGCCATTATCAACCGCGACCGCCTTGATGTATTTATCGACTTGTTACGTAAAAATGGGGTTACTTTGCACTATGTTTTACCGCAGTTATTAGCACAACCTTTCCAAGAAAAAGGTTGGTCGATCTTTCAGCAAAGCTATCTACACGAGCAACAGCAAGCAGCGGACATCAATGTTAATCAGCTAGTCACTGTGCGTTTGGGTAAATATGAAGGGTTTACCTGCGATAGAAATTTACTACCTATCTTCTTAACCGAGCAATTAGAAAAATCTTCCCCTGAATCTATCAGCAGTAACATTGATGCCAGCGACTTACCTGAAGGCTTACAAGCACTGAGTATTGTTAAAGCAGACCCTGCCATCGTTCAATATGATAGCGTAGAAAAATCACTGCCTTTGAATTTACTTACAGGTTTTATTAGCCATAAAAAAGAATCAAATATCAATTGGAAAGTATGGCGAGCACCAATGGTTTTAGCCAGTCTTGTAACTGCCACCGTTTTAGGTATTTTGGGTTGGCAAAACAGCCAGCTTCAACAAGAACAAAAACAACTAAAACAATCTATAGAAAAAGTATTCACAACTACATTTCCTAAAAGTCGAATTGTTGATGCGCCACAACAAATGAGTAGCGAACTCACGCAACTTAAAAAGACTTCTATTGAGATTGTCGATTCACCACTACCGTTAATTTCTAATATTGCTCCACTACTAAAGCGCTATAAAGATTTAAAGTTAAAAGAAATTCGCTACCAAGAAAATGAATTGCAAATGGTCATGCAGTCGCCTAACTTAACGCGTATTGAAGCCTTTAAAAAAGAAGCGGCTACAAAATCAAAACTCAAAGTTTCGGTGAAGTCATCAACCACAACTGCGAATAAAGTTGAAGCAGTTTTAACCATTGCCCCTCTGGATGCCGCTAGCATTAAAGAAAGTTCATCGGAGGCACAGTCATGATAAATTGGTACAACACGCTAGCACCTAGAGAACGCGCACTGGTTTTATACGGTGGTATAATCTCCATCGCGCTGTTATTTTGGATGTTAGTAGCCAAGCCTCTTTATAGTAATCATCAAAAACTGAATACGGTGATTAGCTCTCAAAAAGACACCTTAGAAAAGATGCAAAAACAAAGCATTCAGATAAAACAATTACAAGGTCAAAAGTCCAAACCAAAAACAAGTAGCACAGGTAACCCACAACAGTTACTAGAAAGATCATTGCAAACATGGCGCTTAAAGCCTCAGCTAGAGCGCATGCAATCCCAAGGTGCTAACGGCGTTACATTATCATTGAAAAATGCTAATGCAGATCGAGTAATGCGCTTTTTATATGAGCTTGAAGACAAATATGCACTGACGATTGACAACCTTGTCATCAATAACAATAAAAAAGAATCGGGCTTTGCCGATATACGCCTGAGCATAAAACGCAATTAACCGTAATAAATATTACCAAGGAAATTACACGTGAAAAAAATCATATTTATCGGTTTGCTTTCGTTCTTAGCGGCAGCACTTTGGCAGCTACCCTTGTCATTTGCTAAGCCCTATGCCGAAAAATATGTGCAAGGCGTAAAACTACAAGGCGTTAGCGGAACCGTTTGGAATGGGGAAGCCCAAAATCTAACCGCCAACAATATGGAATTTGGCAAGGTAAATTGGAGCGTTAAACCACTACAGAGCCTGACTTCATTTTCACTGAAGTTTGATTTTGATGTTAAGGGGCAGGATTTAACCGCCAATGGTTTAGCAGGCATTACCCCAAGCAAAACACTCATTCTGGATAAAACAACATTTGATATTAATGCCAGTTACCTTAATAAAAAACAGCGTTACGCCAAGCTATCTGGCGACATCAAAGGCACTATAAAACATGCTGAGATTAACCAAAAGGACTTACCAATCATCAATGGTATTGTAGATTGGAAAGAGGCATCATTAAAGTCACCGATTAGACTGGCTCAAGGAGACTATCATGCGGTTATCACGCCTGAGGATAACGGCATGAATATTAATTTATCATCATCTGATGCACCTGTGGAACTTAGAGGCGTAATTAAACTCAATAAAGAGTGGCTTTATGATACTGATCTGGATATTAAATCAACAGATCCAGGCTTACACTCAATGATTGGAATGCTAGGAAAAAAACAACCTAACGGTATGTTTAAGATAAAACAGAAAGGTGATCTAAAACCTTTTATAGGGAAAGGAAAGTAACGTATGGATAACAAAAGCCAATTAGATGATTTAGCAAAAAAACTATCGGGCTTTATGCCCTCCTCCTTACAAGGGCTGCAAGAAGATTTTGAAAGCAATATGCGTAGTGGACTAGAAAGTGGTTTACGCAAAATGAACCTCGTCACCCGTGAAGAATTTGATATTCAAAGTGCTGTTTTATTACGCACCCGAGAAAAACTAGAAGCGCTTGAAAAGTTAGTTGAAAACCTGGAGAAGAAAAAATGAATAATATGAGAAAAATAATTACCCTTTCTGTCATTGGATTTTTTCTAACACAAACATCCGCTTTGCAGGCGCAACCACACCAGCACGGTGGCAGGGCGCATACCCACCCTCTTCCTGCTCAAGGTGTTCGTCATAAGCATGGGAATGGAGCAGTAGGCATTGCCGCAGGTGGTGCAGCCCCTGCGAAACAAGCAGGAAACCCTAGAGCACCAGCCACAAGAACAGCACCCGCTAGAGGCACACCCCAAAGAGGCGGCAATGCAAATGCACAATTACAAAACGCCTACAAACGCAAAGATTATAAAACCGTTTATCGCATAGCTTCTGCCTATGCCAATAAAGGCGACCCAGCAGCACAGTTTGTTATGGGGCAGCTTTTCTTACAAGGTCAAGGACAGAGAAAAAACCCACAAGTAGCTTTCAACTGGTTTAAAAAATCTGCAGATAAACGCCATGCAGGTTCACAACAGATACTTGCATCACTTTATGCGACAGGCACAGGTACGCGTAAAAACATGGGACAAGCGCTTAAATATTATAAACTAGCCGCCGCTCAAGGCGTGCCAGATGCAATGCGTAGCCTTGGTATTATTTATGAGAATGGTCAGGGCACAAAAAAGAATATGCCAGCGGCAATACGTTATTACGAACAAGCTGCCAACAAAGGCATGACAGATGTACAACTCATGATGGGAGAACGCTACCTCAAAGGTGTCGGCGTTAAGAAAAACGCAGGAAAAGCCTTTCAGTTCATCAATAAAGCATCGCGTTCGGGCGCTAACCAAGCAGATTACTTACTAGGTGTTTTGTACGCCAATGGCACAGGAACAAAGAAGAATCCTAGTCTCGCATTTAAGCATATTTCAAAAGCAGCAAAACGTAATAATGCAGATGCAATGCATGATCTAGCGTCTATGTACTCCCAAGGTATCGGTACCAAGAAAAATGATGCGCAAGCAATTCAGTGGTACAAAAAAGCAGCTAACAAAGGCGTTTTACTCGCACAACATAATCTAGGGCTAATCTATCTTCAAGGTATTGGAACAGCAAAGAACCATAAAACAGCGGCACAATGGTTTAGAAAATCCGCTAATAAAGGCTTCCCGCTTTCACAGTACTTCATGGGTGATTTATACGTTGATGGTATTGGTGTGGGAAAAGATCATAAGCAAGCCTTCAACTGGTACAAAAAAGCTGCCGCTAAAAACATGGCTGCAGCGCAGTATAGCGTTGGCGCGATGTATGCCAATGGTTATGGGGTTGGACGAAATATAAATGAAGCGAAAAAATGGTTTCAAAAAGCCGCTAGACAAGGAAATGCGAAAGGCAAGAATGCTTTAGCTGTTATCAAGAAAAAGGGCTTATAACAAAAAAACATCATGTAAAACTAGGGGGGTGTGCTTGCACACCCCCCTAGTTTTACATGATGTTTAATAATATTTCACAAAAGAGATTTTGGTGGTTATTTTCATTAATCACCAAACAATACTTCTATTTTATTTAACCTTCAGAGCGCTGACTGTCTAAATACTCTTCGTATGTTCCCGTATATTGCACAATGCCTTTTGGTGTCATTTCAATGATACGTGTTGCCAGTGAGCTTACAAACTCACGGTCATGGCTGACGAAAAATAATGTGCCATCATAGTTTTCCAAAGCAAGGTTGAGTGACTCTATTGATTCCATATCCAAGTGATTGGTTGGCTCATCCATCAATAAAATATTGGGGTTCGTTAGCATAAGCTTACCAAAAAGCATTCTACCTTGTTCTCCACCTGATATAACTTTTACGGACTTTTTGCTGTCTTGTTTTGAGAATAGCAAACGTCCCATCACCGAACGAATCGCCTGTTCATCATCATTTTCGCCACGCCAGTGATTCATCCAATCATATAAGTTCTCACCTTTTTCAAAGTCATGTGCATGGTCTTGCGCAAAGTAGCCCAGGTCTGCGTTTTCTGACCACTTTACAAAGCCACTATCAGGCTTTATATCTTCTGCTAAGCAACGTAATAATGTTGTTTTACCAATTCCGTTAGGACCGATAATCGCAATACGTTCACCCACTTCTACCATTAAATCTATATCTTGGAAGACAGGCTGGTCATAGCTTTTGCTCAAGCCTTTTACTTCAACGGCATTTCTAAACAGTTTCTTTTCTTGTTTGAAAACGATATAGGGGTTCACGCGGCTAGAGGGCTTGATATGTGCCAGCTCAATTTTATCCAGTTGCTTTTGACGTGATGTAGCTTGTTTCGCTTTTGATGCATTAGCGGAGAATCGACTAACAAACGCTTGTAACTCTGCAATCTGCGCCTTCTTTTTAGTGTTTTCATTTTGCATTTGTTCGCGCGCTTGGGTTGCCGCGGTCATATATTGATCATAGTTACCCGGAAACATGCGAAGTTCACCATAATCCAAATCAGCCATATTGGTACACACGCTGTTTAAGAAATGACGATCATGCGAGATGATAACCATGGTGCTTTTACGAGTATTAAGAATTTTTTCAAGCCAACGAATTGTATTAATATCAAGGTTGTTGGTTGGCTCATCAAGCAATAATAAGTCAGGGTTAGCAAACAAAGCCTGCGCTAATAGCACACGTAGTTTCCAACCAGGGGCGACTGAGCCCATTGAACCCCAGTGAAGGTCTTCCGCGATTTCTAGCCCGAGCAGCAACTCACCTGCTCGCGCCTCGGCCGTATAGCCATCCATTTCACCAAACTCGATTTCAAGCTCAGCAACTTTTATGCCTTCTTCTTCGGTCATTTCTGGCAAGCCATAAATACGATCACGCTCGGCTTTAATTTTCCATAGATCTTTATCACCCATGATGACCGTATCAAGTACGCTAAATTCTTCAAAGGCAAATTGATCCTGCCCTAGCACGGCAAACTTGATGTTTTGGTCAATTGTTACATTTCCCGCTGTGGGTGCAAGGTCGCCACTGAGGATTTTCATGAAAGTAGACTTTCCGCAACCGTTAGCGCCAATCAATCCATAGCGGTTACCATTACCAAACTTTACGGAAACATTTTCAAACAGTGGCTTTTCGCCAAACTGCATAGTGACATTCGATGCTGTAATCAAAACGAGATACCTAAATAATTATCTGACAGGCATAAAAAATGCACAGTCTTAAAAGAACTGT
>CAYOHT010000082.1:7017-8666 GCA_964403815.1 uncultured Cocleimonas sp. | reverse complement strand
AAATTATTTCTCTTGTGTTTTCCCCGCGTTCTTCCGTGGCAAAAATATTTTTGGGTTTATACAATCATCATGTAAAAGTAGGGGGGTGTGCTTTTAATTATCTATATTTCACTACAACAAAAAAGGCAACCCGTAGGCTGCCTTTCTCTTTAAAATTATGGGTTATAACGCGCTTACTTACTACGATAAGTTATGCGCCCTTTAGTCAAATCATAAGGTGTTAATTGCACCGTGACTTGATCGCCTGTCAATATGCGAATGTAATTCTTACGCATACGACCTGATATATGGGCATTTACTACATGTCCATTTTCTAGTTCTACTTTGAAGGTTGTGTTTGGTAATGTTTCCACTACGGTTCCTTCCATTTCTATACTTTCTTCTTTTGCCATACTATTTCTATTTACTGCTCCACTGAGAATCGGCGTATTATCCATTACTTGCTTTAATTAACAAGGTTTATTTATAATACATCACTGACCTTACACCGTATTTACAGTGATCAGTCAGAATTAATATGTGCATAATTGCACGATACCTATATCATGTGGGCGTTTTAAGAAGTTTCAATCTATAAAAAGGACTTGTTTATGAAATTTGCCGCCGTATTCCCTGGTCAAGGGTCCCAATCTGTTGGGATGTTATCTGGGTTATCTGATAGCTTTAGTCACGTTAAAGATACGTTTCAAGAAGGTTCTGATGCGCTAGGCAAAGACCTTTGGGCAATCACTCAGGAAGAAGATGGTAGCGCGCTTAACAAAACCGAAAACACCCAACCGATTATGTTAGCAGCGGGAATTTCTGTTTGGCGCATTTGGTTGGCGCAAGGCGGCTGTTTACCTGTGGGTATGGCTGGGCATAGCTTAGGTGAATATTCTGCTTTAGTGGCAAGTGGCGTGATTGATTTTGGCGATGCGATAAAATTAGTGTCACAACGCGCACAACTTATGCAACAAGCCGTGCCAGAAGGTGCAGGCGCAATGGCGGCTATTTTAGGTTTGGATGATGATGTGATTGTGAAGGTTTGTGAAGATGCTAGCAATAAAGGTATTGTAGAGGCGGTGAATTTTAACTCGCCTGGACAAGTGGTTATCGCAGGGGAAGCTGATGCGATTGATTTTGCTATCGAAAAACTAACCGAAGCGGGTGCTAAACGCGCCATTAAATTATCGGTCAGTGTTCCGTCACATTGTAGTTTGTTAAAAGGCGCATCAGAGCAGTTGAGCGAAGCTTTGGAAGGTACAGCCTTTTCAGATTCAAAATATCCTGTACTGCAAAACTGTGAAGCTAAGCGTTTTAAAAATGCAACGGACCAGAAAGAAGCGCTTACAAAACAGCTATACCAACCTGTGCTTTGGGTTGATACCATTAATAATCTACACACAGAGCAGGGCGCAGAGTCCATTATAGAATTTGGGCCAGGTAAAATTCTTTTTGGTTTAAATAGACGGATTAACCGTGCGTTGGGTAACATCTGTGTAAGTGATGTTGCATCATTAGAAAAAGCACTTGCCATGTGCAGCGCATAGTTGAGAGTCAACACATAATTAAGACAAGTATTAATAAGGAAATCAAACATGATAAATCTGGAAGATAAAGTAACATTGGTCACAGGCGCAAGCAGAGGAATAGGGCGCGCCATTGCTGAG
>CAYOHT010000082.1:0-6917 GCA_964403815.1 uncultured Cocleimonas sp. | reverse complement strand
TAAAGTAACATTGGTCACAGGCGCAAGCAGAGGAATAGGGCGCGCCATTGCTGAGACATTAGGGAAAGCAGGTGCAACCGTTATAGGTACAGCAACATCCGAAGGTGGTGCAAATTCCATCAGTGATTACTTTAAAGCATCAAATGTTACAGGCACAGGGATGGTGTTGAATGTAACTGATCCTGATTCAATTTCAGAATTAATGAAAACTATCACCAAAGAATACGGCGCAATCACCATTCTTGTAAATAATGCAGGCATCACACGCGATAACTTAATGATGCGCATGAAGGAAGATGAGTGGAGCGACATTATGGACACCAACCTAACGTCGGTTTATCGTTTAAGCAAGAGCGTGTTACGTGGCATGATGAAGGCGCGCGCCGGACGTATCATATCAATTGCATCTGTTGTAGGCTCCACAGGAAATGCAGGGCAAGCAAACTACGCGGCTGCTAAAGCCGGGGTTGTAGGTTTCTCAAAGTCATTGGCGCAAGAAATTGGTTCGCGTAACATTACGGTTAATGTAGTGGCACCAGGCTTTATTGATACTGATATGACTAAAGCGTTACCAGAAGAGATTAAAGCTAAATTGCTTGAACACATTCCTTTAGGAAAACTAGGGCAGTCAGAAGATATTGCCAATGCCGTGTTATTTTTAGCCTCTGATATGGGTGCTTATATTTCTGGTGAAACTTTGCATGTGAATGGTGGCATGTATATGTCTTAAGCTTTTATGATCTATCTATAAAGAATCATAAATCTAATTGTGTAGTGGCTTGAAATTCTCTACAATAGCACCAGTATGTTTAAAGCGGTTTAAGCACCGCTTTGTACCATTTTTTTATTATAAGGAATTATTTATCATGAGTGATATTGAAACACGCGTAAAAAGTGTCGTAGTTGAGCAGTTAGGCGTTGAAGAATCAGAAGTAACCAATGCCGCTTCTTTTGTTGATGACCTAGGCGCAGATTCACTAGATACTGTTGAGTTGGTTATGGCTCTAGAAGAAGAGTTTGAGACAGAAATACCAGACGAAGAAGCAGAGAAGATTACAACGGTTCAGTTGGCAATAGACTACGTAAATAACAATCAAGGTTAATTTTTAATTAATCAGATTGTTATAAGAACCGCAGATATTATTGTCGTCTGCGGTTTTTTTTTGTAAAACATTTGTTATTGTGAGATTTTAAAAGGATTTATCTAGTGTCTAAACGTCGAGTAGTAGTTACAGGTCTTGGAATCGTTTCTCCAGTGGGTTCAACCATTGATAAAGCATGGAAAAACATCACTGAAGGTGTCAGCGGAATTGGTCTGATTCCTTCAACTTATTTTGATACATCAGATTTCACGGTGAAAATTGCAGGTAATGTTGATGATTTCGAAGCGACCGACTATATAGCTAAAAAAGACCTTAAAAAAATGGATCCTTTTATCCATTATGGTATTGGTGCCGCTTTTGATGCAATGAAGGACTCGGGTCTTGAAGTTACAGACGAAAATGCACATCGAATTGGCACAATCGTTGGTTCTGGTATTGGAGGAATAGGCACGATAGAAAGAGATACTAAAGTGTATATGGAACGTGGTTCTCGCAAGATTTCTCCTTTCTTTGTTCCTAGTGCTATTGTAAATATGGTCGCGGGTAATATCTCAATCATGCTGGGTTTAAAGGGGCATAATATGTCGCCTGTTTCGGCCTGCGCAACGGCAACACACAGTATAGGTGATGCGGCACGGATGATCAGTTATGGAGATGCAGATGTAATGTTAGGTGGTGGTGCAGAAATGTGTACAACACCATTAGGCATCGGTGGTTTTGCGGCTATGCGAGCTTTATCAACACGTAATGATGATCCAACAGCTGCTAGTCGTCCATGGGATAAAGATCGTAATGGTTTTGTTCTCGGAGATGGCGCTGGTGTATTGGTGCTAGAAGAATATGAATTTGCTAAAGCACGCGGTGCAGAAATCATGTGTGAATTAGTTGGCTTTGGTATGAGTAGTGATGCCTACCACATGACATCGCCTGCTACCGATGGTGAAGGCGCGGCACGTTGTATTGATCACGCGCTTAAAGATGCAGGTTTAAACCCTGAAGATGTTGATTATGTAAATGCGCATGGAACATCAACACCTGCAGGCGATGTGGCCGAGACGAATGCGATTAAACGTGCGTTTGGTGATCATGCTTATAAGTTAGCAGTCAGCTCTACAAAATCAATGACAGGTCATTTATTAGGTGCCGCAGGTGGTATCGAAGCTATCTTTAGCGTGTTGGCTATTCGTGATCAGATTTTACCACCTACTATTAATATTGATAATCAAGATCCTGACTGTGATCTTGATTATGTAGCTAATACGGCGCGTGATGCCAAAATTGATGTTGCGATGAGTAATTCTTTTGGTTTTGGTGGTACAAATGGAACCTTAATCTTTAAAAAGATCTAATAAATTTCTTTTTTTTGGTTTTTGTTAGTAGGTTTCAATTATGAAGTTCTTTTTTAAGGTTTTATTGCCGCTTATTCTTATTGTAGCAGGTGCTGTTGGGTACTACGGCTACCAACAGTTTAATGAGTTTAAACTGTTCACATTATCGGAAGATGTTGAAGTATTTGCAATAAACAAAGGCAGTAATATTCGTACTGTTTCGAAGGAATTAGAATCTAAAAACATCATCACTCCCTCCGCTTACTTTATAGCGCTAGCAAAGCTCAATAAACAAGATACAAAAATAAAAGCAGGGGAGTACCAGTTAAAGAAAGGCATGTCAGCTGAAGAAGTGCTAACACTTTTTACCAAAGGAATTTCACTACAGTATCAAACACGTATTCCTGAAGGGGGTAGTTTTAAAGAAATTATCGCCCTTATCAAAGCCGATAAAAACCTAAAGAAAACACTCTCTGATGATGATTATAAAAACATCATGTCAAAGCTGGAAACAAAACATAAACAACATCAGCCAGAAGGTTGGTTTTTCCCTGATACTTTTAGCTACCCTAGAGGAACAACTGACCTACAGTTTTTACAGCGCAGTCACGATGCTATGGTGAAACTGCTTGATGATCAATGGCAAGACAGAAAAAAGTATAAAGGCATCAATACACCTTACGATGCTTTGATCTTGGCTTCTATTATCGAGAAAGAAACGGGACACCCTGATGATAGAGGTAAGGTTGCTCGTGTCTTTATTAATCGCTTGAAAAAAGAGATGTTATTACAAACCGACCCGACCGTTATCTACGGTATGGGTGATAAGTATAAAGGAAATATTCGTAAAAAAGATCTGAAACAAGATACACCTTTTAATACCTATACACGAAAAGGGCTTACCCCAACACCTATTGCCACACCAAGCGCGGCATCAATTAAAGCCGCGTTTAACCCTGCTGAGGGTGAAATTTTGTACTTTGTTGCAAAGGGGGATGGAAAGTCTTACTTCTCAAAGACTTATAGAGAGCATAAAAAAGCAGTGATAAAGTATTTATTAGGTGGTAAAGCCAGCCGTTATAAAGGCGATAAGTAAATGCCTCATAATTACAAAGGCATGTTTATCACCTTTGAAGGCGTTGAGGGTGCGGGAAAGACGACTAATATTGCTTTTATCGCAGATAAACTTCAAGAAGCAGGGCACGAAATACTACTGACGCGCGAGCCAGGTGGAACAACAACGGGTGAGGCGATTAGAGAAATTCTAATATCAAAAGATCTGCCTGAAATGCATCACACTACTGAGTTATTGCTAATGTTTGCTGCACGCGCAGAACATCTACAAAGAAAAATAATCCCAGCGCTAGAACAAGGAAAATTGGTATTGTGTGATCGTTTTACCGATGCCAGTTATGCTTATCAAGGAGCAGGGCGTGGTATAGAGTTAAACAAAATCTCCATTCTTGAGAATTTTGTTCAAGATAATTTACGCCCTGATTATACTTTTTTGTTTGATTTAGAGGCTGATATTGGTCTATCGCGTGCTCAAAGTAGGGGAGAAACTGACCGCTTCGAGCAGCAACATATAGACTTCTTTAATCGCGTAAGAACCCAATACCTTAAAATGGCAAAAGAGGATAAAGACCGCTATAGAATCATAAATGCACAATATGATCTTGAAACTGTTCAACTACAAATAAATCGTGTATTAGATAAGCTATCGTTTTAGAATAATAAAATGAGCTACTCGACCAATCCAGAATACCCTTGGCATGAATCAGCATGGGATAAGTTTGTAACAGCCCGATCACAAGATCATTTACCGCATGCGCTTTTGTTGGTAGGTGCTGATGGAACGGGGAAACTCGATTTTGCAAAAAAGATAGCAACCTCTTTGTTGTGTACCGCACCTGTTGATAATAAGGCTTGCCAAAACTGCCAATCATGCAAGACCTATCGCTCTAATGCTAATCCTGATTTTATGCAGATAACGCTATTAGAAGATAAGCAACAAATCAGTGTGGATCAAATCAGGAAGTTATCAGAATTTATAAGTTATACGCGTAGCTTCCAAGGTTATCGTGTAATTATTATTAACCCCATTGAGCGCATGAATCAAAATGCGGCAAATAGCCTTTTAAAATCACTAGAAGAGCCAGCCGCCAATACAGTAATAATATTAGTTGCAAGCAACTTAGGAAAAATATTACCCACCATTAAAAGCCGTTGTCAGCTACTCACATTAGCAACGCCTCAAAAAAGCCAGGCATTGTCATGGCTGCAATCACAATCATCAGAACCTGTACACGCAGAAGAGTTACTTGATATGGCTAATGGACAGCCATTAACAGCGCTTGCAATCAGTGCCGAAGAAGTAAAAAGCAAAGAAGAGTTTGCTAATCAACTTTTAGCAAGCTGTTTAAAGCAAACTTCAATCACAGATGTTGCCAAAAATTGGGAAAAGTTTGATCCTGAAAGTTTGCTAAACTGGCAAATAAGATGGATACAAACACTGATTAAATCAAGAGAAGCATCAACACCAAAAGGTGAGGTACCTCAAACTGATAATAACCCTATATTAAGCAAGTTGGATTGTGTGATTGAAAATAATAAACAGTGGGGCTTATATCAACAACTGCTAGCGCAAAAGCAATACATCCATACATCTGTTAATTCTCTAATATTTGTTGAAAACATGTTACTGTTGTGGCTACAGGCTAGCTCTACGAAATGAATCGTAAGCCTCGAGGCCGTACAACTTAAATAATAATTAAAATAGACTATGAATACTGAATCACAAAGCAGCCCAGACACAGCACCAGTAGAAGAAGTAAAACCTCAACGCACATTGTTAAACCTTGTGCTTAAGGATGATGCCGCGCTACATTCAAGCTATATGCCATTTATTCGCGGTGGCGCAATATTTGTTCCTACAAAAGATTCAAACCTAGTTTTTGGTGATGAAGTGGTTGTATCCATGCAGTTACAGTCTAATAATAAAAAGTTAGCTATCCCTGGGAAAGTAGTGTGGATCGCACCAGAATCTTGTGAAAGAGGTACGCAGGGTCTTGGGATACAGTTTGCAGGAACAACTAAAGCGAAAGTTAAACTAATCATAGAAACCATGTTAGGAAACCGTGCAAATGTTCCGCCATTGGTCCGTTTCTACTAATAAATTTAAAGAACATTAACCATGTAAAACTAGGGGGGTGTGCTTTTAAACTCTCTTTATCTATAATGCCGTGCTTTGATAACCATAAACACGGATAACGAAACAATGCTGACAGATTCTCACTGCCACCTTGATAAAATAGACCTCACTCCATTCAACGATAGTTTTTCAGAGATGATTGAAGCCGCTGAGGACTTTGATGTTAGCCAATTTCTCTGTGTTTGTATTGATACTGAACATTTTCAAGACGTACTCATGCCTGCACAAAATCACCCAAATATCTACTGTTCGGTAGGGGTGCATCCAACACATAAAGAATCTTATGCGCCTAGCGTCGATGAGCTAGTCGAATTAGCCCAGCACAAAGAAGTTATCGCCATAGGAGAGACAGGTTTAGACTACTTTCGTTGTGAAGATGATGATATGACATGGCAACACGATTTGTTCCGCAACCACATACGTGCTGCGATAGAAACACAAAAACCACTCATAATTCACACACGTTCAGCACGCGCAGACACAATTAGAATTCTAAAAGAAGAAAATGCCGAAAAAGTAGGTGGCGTGATGCATTGCTTTGCCGAAGATTGGAAAATGGCAAAGCAGTCGATGGAGTTGAATTTTTATATTTCATTTTCAGGCATCGTTTCATTTAACTCAGCAAAGGAGTTACAAGACGTTGCACAGAAAGTCCCAGAAGATAAATTTTTAATAGAAACAGACTCTCCATGGCTAGCGCCAGTACCAAAACGTGGAAAACCCAATCAGCCCGCGTATGTAAAATACGTTGCAGAAAAAATGGCAGACTTACGCGGCTGTAGCTACGAGCATATTGCACAGGTTTCGACAGATAACTTTAATAGACTGTTTAAACTGAATTAGGCACACTGCAAACATCATGTAAAAGTCGGGGGGTGTGCTTCTCTAAATACGCATGATAGTGCGCATAATGTATATTATGTTAAATAATAAAGATAAATAAATCCTCGTATCTCTCCTTGTGTACAACTTAATCTTTATCTAACCGTCTTTGTCTGTGCTTGGCAATATCAATGGTGGTTTCAATTATAAGTAATCTTCTATCATGATTACGAAGTTCTTTTGATAGTTCGCTTAATGTACTTCCTGCTCGCTCAACTTTGTCAGAAAGAAGCACAACTTCTTTCATAGCATTTATAGCATCTTTGATAACACTCAATGAGCCGCCCTCAATTCTTTTAATACAGTATCAGCATCATTAATTCCTTTCTCAAGGGCTTTACTGGCGCGTTTGGTGGCATTACTGGCAACAGAGATAAGCTCTTTAAGTGCTAT
>CAYOHT010000081.1:7201-8708 GCA_964403815.1 uncultured Cocleimonas sp. | reverse complement strand
CAAACAGTGATTGGATTTATCGCGGTATTGTTAGCGGCGGGCAACGCGGTTGGTGGTTATGTGGTGACAGAACGCATGCTGGAAATGTTTAAACCCAGTGAGAAGAGTGGTAATAAAGAGGGGGATAAGTAATGGAAGACTTCAACTTTCTTGAATTTATAATCCAAGCAACTTATTTTGTTGCGGCATTATTATTTATCCTCGGTCTAAAGCAGATGGGATCACCGATGACAGCACGTCGCGGTATTGTTTGGGCTGGTGTGGGCATGGTGATGGCAACGCTAATCACCTATTTCCACAGTGAAATTAATCATAACTATTTGTTGATGACGGTTGCGATTGGAATTGGTGGCGCGATTGCTTATGTAAGTGGCAAAAAAGTGGCGATGACGGATATGCCACAAATGATTGCACTATATAACGGCATGGGTGGCGGTGCGGCGGCGTTGATTGCGGCGGTTGTGTTGCTCAAACAAAATGAAATGCCAATGACGTTACAAGCACTGGCAGTGATTGGTGCATTGATTGGTACGGTAGCTTTTTCTGGTTCGTTAGTGGCGTACGCAAAACTGCAAGGTTTGATGCGTGGCGTTATTCGCTTCCCAATGCAGCAATTTATTAACGCTTTGGTATTTGTGGTTGCACTTACGATTGGCTTAGCAATTATCCTAAACGGCACAGATTACAGTATGACATTGCTTACGGTATTCTTCGTTCTAGCATTGCTGTTCGGCATCATGGTGACAGTGCCTATCGGTGGCGCAGATATGCCCGTGGTTATTTCGCTATTCAACGCGTTGACTGGTTTAGCAGTTGGTTTTGAAGGTTATGTGCTTTCAAACCCTGCGATGATGATAGCGGGTATTGTGGTTGGTTCAGCAGGTACTTTGCTCACACAGTTAATGGCAAAGGCGATGAATCGCCCAATATCAAATGTACTATTTAGTAACTTTGGTGATACTGATGGTGGTGAGGCGGCAGAAGTTAGCGGTAGCATGAAAGAGATTGATAGCACAGACGTTGCAGTGATGATGGCGTTTGCTGAGAAAGTTGTGATTATTCCTGGTTATGGAATGGCAGTTGCACAAGCACAGCATAAGGTTTGGGAAATGACCAAGCAATTGCAAGAGCGTGGTGCTACGGTTAAGTTTGCGATTCATCCTGTAGCAGGTCGTATGCCCGGTCACATGAATGTATTGCTGGCAGAAGCAGGCGTGCCTTACGATATTATCTATGACTTGGATGAGATCAACGAAGAATTTCCAACAACTGATGTGGTATTGGTTATCGGTGCGAATGATGTTGTGAATCCTGCGGCGCGTAATGATCCAAATAGCCCAATTTACGGCATGCCGATTCTAAATGCAGATTATGCGAAGAATGTTATCGTAGTGAAACGTGGTAAAGGTACAGGCTTCTCAGGTATCGAAAATCACTTATTCTTTGCGGATAATACACGTATGCTTTACGGTGATGGTCAGGACGTGGCGAATGATCTTGTGACTAG
>CAYOHT010000081.1:5735-7101 GCA_964403815.1 uncultured Cocleimonas sp. | reverse complement strand
TACTGGATGATAAACCGCTTATTGATAAAGATATGATGGAGTTGCTGCATTGGGCAAGCGGTTATTATTTTTATCCTTTGGGTGAGGTTTTATTTCATGCCCTGCCCGTAGCCTTGCGAAAAGGAAAACAGACTCCTAAATTACGCTTATGGAATACTAATAAATTTGGGCAAGTTTTTGCCTTGGATGACCTTAATCGTGCACCTAAGCAAAAATCCATGCTGGAATTATTGCAAAAAGGTGAGATTGGTGAGCAGCAACTTGATGATGCTTTTGGTAAAACGTGGCGCAGTATTCTCAAGCAATTAGATAAAAAAGAGCTCATTGAATTTCGAGAAGTGGATGTTGACGACGCAATTTCCAAAAGCCAAGAAAATATTCCTGAAAAAAATCAGCTCACACTAACAGAAGAACAACAACAAAGTGTGCTTAACATTGCTAAATACTTTCAAGAAGAAAAACCTAAGCCAATATTATTACACGGCATAACTGGTAGTGGAAAAACCGAAGTTTATCTAAGAGCAATTGAATCCATTTTAGGTTTGAGTAAGCAAGTATTAGTGTTAGTGCCAGAAATAGGTTTAACCCCGCAACTGCTCTATCGTTTTAAAGAACACTTTCCAGAACACAGCGTGGCAACACTACATTCAGGGCTTGCCGACGGCGAGCGGTTGCGCGTGTGGATGGGCGCAAAATCAGGTGCTATCAATATTATTATCGGTACACGCTCGGCGATTTTCACACCGATGAAAAACCTTGGCGCAATATTACTTGATGAAGAGCACGACGCATCGTTTAAACAGCAAGAAGGTTTCTTGTATCAAGGGCGCGATATGGCAATTAAGCGCGCGCATGATTTGAATATTCCTGTATTGCTTGGCAGTGCCACGCCCTCGTTAGAGTCGTTACATAATGTAAATCAAAAACGCTATCACTATTTAAGATTGGGGAGCAGGCCTGGAACGAGTAAACGTCCCGAAATGGTGGCGCAAGATATCCGCGCCTTGCCGTTAGAAGCGGGCATCAGCAGTTTGATGATGAGTGAGATTCGCACGCATATTCAAAATCAAAATCAAGTGATGATCTTTTTGAATCGTCGTGGTTTTGCACCTGTGTTGATGTGTCCAGCTTGTGGTTGGCATGCGAGCTGTCATCACTGTGAAATGGGAATGACGTATCACGCATCTGCTCGTAAAGTTATTTGTCATCATTGTGGTACTGAAGAGCAAGTGAAACCCACTTGCCCAGAATGCAAGAGTGATAAATTAACAACTCAAGGACAGGGAACAGAAAGAATAGAACAGGTTTTAAATTCTCATTTCCCTGAAATACCTGTCATACGGATTGACCGTGATAGCACCTCACG
>CAYOHT010000081.1:0-5635 GCA_964403815.1 uncultured Cocleimonas sp. | reverse complement strand
TCAAAAGTATCAAAAGATATTTTGAACGAAAGAAAGCTTTGGCACTACCCACCCTACGGAGCGCAAGCACTTATTCGTGTTAGTGCAGATACTGAAAAGGCAGGGGTTAACTTTCTTAGCAAGCTTGCTACTTCGTTGCGTACTCAACTAGAGGTGGAACAGTTAGCAGAGCATCTAGAATTGTTGGGTCCAATACCATCACCTTTAGCAAAAAGGGCAAGTCGTTACCGTTTTCAACTATTAGTTTCCTCAAGTCAGCGAGGTCAATTACATGCGGTAATTGAACAAACCTTATCTCTTCTTATCCAATCAAGAAGGACAGGTGGCGTTAGATGGGTTATTGATATTGATCCTATGGATTTCTTATAGGATCATTAATTATTTGCTATTTTTGTTAAAACAGATGAGAAGAGTCTTGTAACTATCGAAAATTAATGGCAATATTGATTTCGGGGCGTTGTTACTTTCTCTATAACTATAATAAAAATTCGCTAAAGTATTGCTTCGGGCTAGAACCACCATAAAAAAGAGAAGGGAAAAATGTATAAGGACTTTAAGAAAAGCGAATCATTAGATACGGGCTTCGTGGGCGGAAGCGGCATTATCTGGATGTTTTCGGGGATTATTTTGGGCTTATTAGTTGGGCTGGGGATGTATTATTTTACTAATAACTCTTCTGCACTCTCAATGGCGAGTACTGTACAAAATAAGATAAAGCAAGCGCAAAGCAAGCCTGTTGGATCAGGTAAAACCAACCAAACTTATAATCAAAGTAGAAACCAACAAAAAGGGCTTGAACAAGACCAGCCAAGAAAAACTAAATTTAGTTACTATGCCGTTTTACCCACATTAGATGTTCCTGTTGGGGCTGATAAACCTATTGATACAAGCCTTGATGGTCTCCCTAATAGTAGTAATACTGTTAATGCGGATAATATAGCGTCAGTGCCTGAGACAGTTGCTGAGGTAAAAAAAGTAAAAGTAGAAAAGGATGTGGAGCCTATCGTTCCTACGGTTCGAGATGGAAATTATTTATTACAAGTAGCCTCTTATAAAAAGAAAAGTAGGGCTAATGTTACTCGTGGGCGTTTAGCTCAAAATGGTATTGATGCTTATATCAAGTCTAAAAAAATTAAAGGGCATACATGGTACCGTGTTGTAGCAGGTCCAATTGATCAAAATAGTGTTGATAGTTGGAAAAATGCGGCAGAAAAAATGGGGCATCGCCCTCTCGTAATATCGCTTCGTTAGTATTTCTGTGGCTACTAAAGAATCACAGTCTGAAAATGAAGGAATAGCTTCTGCTATTAGTCTCATACAGGGACAAATTGCTTACCTTTACAAGAATAAAACACTGGGTATCTGGAGTAATATTTTACTTTCCAGCATACTGACACTATTTCTTTGGCTTCATCTACCCAATCAACATATCCCGCTGCTCATTTGGCATGGGCTCATAGTTACATTGAGTATTGTCCGCTTTCTTATGGGCAAAAACTTTAAGTCAGAAAAACAATATACACAGACTGAGTTAACAGCTTGGGCTAATAAGCATGTATTTTTCACGACGCTTATTAGTACCATCTGGGGCTTAGCGGGGCTCGTCTTTTTTCCTTCGGATTTAGCGCACCAAATATTATTAATTCTCATTTTGTTTAGTGTGTTACTGGCTTCAATACCCACATTAGCAGCTTCTCGTATTGCCTATTATTTTCAGATATTAGTAACCTTGCTTCCAACAATCTCTCTACTCTTTTTGAGCCAAGATAGTGGTCATAGTTTGATGGCTGGCGCTATGATCGTGATGGCGATAACATTGATACTTATTTCAAACTATATCTACCAGTTATTATTTGAATTACAAAATACACAGCTTGCCTTGCAGGACTTAGCTGACACAGATCAGTTGACTCAAATTGCCAACCGTAGACATTTTGATAGAAAGTTTAAAGTTGAGTGGCGCAGAGCAATGCGTGAAAAAACACCTATTTCGTTATTATTGATTGACGTGGATTTCTTTAAGAAATATAACGATACATATGGTCATCAAAAAGGTGATAGTTGTTTGAGGCAAATTGCGGATACGATGGCATCAATCACACATCGCCCAGCTGACCTTGCATCCCGCTATGGTGGTGAAGAGTTTTCTATTCTTTTACCTGTAACCAAACAAGCTGATGCTGTTATGTTAGCTGAGCGTTTAAGACGAAAAATAGAGGGTTTGCAGATTAAACACTCGCGTACTGATATTGGCGTGGTAACTGTGAGTATAGGTGTTTCTTGTTGCGAGCCAGCTTGGGATTTTACTGGTAATACACCAGAAGAAGAGCAAAAAGTTATTTTTCCCGCTATGCTTTTAACGGCGGCAGATAATGCACTGTATGTTTCAAAAGAGCGCGGTAGAAATCAAGTGTCGGAACAGGGCTGTGGTGATCATAAGTTATCTAATGTTTTGCGTAAGCAAGCAAATGAAGATAAGGCTACAACGGAATAGCTCTATATACTAAAAGAACACCCCCCCACTTTTACATGATGTTATGAATCAGTCTTCAAATCCTAAAACAAACCATAAAATAATCATTAATAAGCTTAGAGATAAGATAAAAAACTGTCGGGGTTCTCAGCACTTTACTTTCAATAGAGAGCTTCAAAAGCTTTCACGTTTAGAGTCGCAGAATAAAAGCTTTGATGTTGCATTCCAGCGACTTAAAAAAAGAATTACTACATCTATTGAGCAACGTAAAAAACGTTTAGAGAATCTTCCAAAACCCAGCTATCCTGATCTTCCAGTCGCAGATCGGCGCGATGAAATCATCAAAATAATTTCGGAAAACCAAGTCACTATTATTTGTGGAGAAACCGGCTCGGGTAAAACGACTCAATTACCAAAAATGTGTTTGGAACTCGGCAGAGGTGTTGATGGGCTAATCGGTCACACGCAACCGCGTCGTTTAGCAGCAAGAAGTGTAGCGGCGCGTATAGCCGAAGAGCTAAAGTCTGAGCTAGGCTCAGTGGTCGGCTACAAAGTACGCTTTCACGATCATACCAATGAAAATAGTTATGTGAAATTGATGACTGATGGAATCTTACTGGCAGAGATTCGCAACGATCGTTATCTTAATCAATACGATACGCTGATTATTGATGAGGCGCACGAACGTAGTCTCAATATTGATTTCTTGCTCGGCTACTTACGATGGTTATTACCACGACGTAAAGATTTAAAAGTGATCATCACCTCAGCAACGATTGATCCTAAACGCTTTGCAAAGCATTTCAATTTTAATGGTAAAGATGCGCCAGTGATTGAAGTGTCGGGACGAACCTATCCTGTAGAAATTCGATATCACTCATTGCTACAAGAAGGCATTGGTAAAGATAAGCAACAGGAAAAGAAAGAAGAAGTCCAAAAAGATATGGTGCAGGCGATAGTCGATGCCAGCGATGAGTTGATGAATGGAGTGCCAGGCGGAATTTTGGTGTTCCTTTCAGGTGAACGTGAAATCAGAGAAGCAAGTGAAGCGCTACGCAAGCATCATAAGCCGAGCGTAGAAATTCTACCGTTATTTGCACGTTTGTCCGCCAAAGAACAAAACAAAATATTTCACCCTACAGGCGCAAGGCGAATAGTATTGGCAACCAACGTAGCAGAAACCTCGCTAACTGTTCCCGGTATCAAATATGTAATTGATACAGGCTTGGCACGTATCTCACGTTATTCATGGCGCTCGCGCGTGCAGCGCTTACCCATTGAGAAAATATCACAAGCATCTGCTAATCAACGCTCGGGTCGTTGTGGTCGAACCAGTGACGGTATCGCCATTCGCTTGTATGCTGAGGATGATTTTGAGGGACGTTCTGAATTCACCTTGCCAGAAATTCAGCGTACTAATCTCGCATCCGTTATTTTGCAATTAGCATCGCTTAATTTGGGCGATGTTTATGATTTCCCTTATCTTGAAGCGCCTGATTCTGGGATGATTCGTGATGGTTATAAACTTTTATTTGAGCTGGGCGCGGTTAGCAAAGCAAAAGGCGACAATATAAATATCACCCAAATGGGACGACAGCTCGCAAGCCTGCCGATTGATCCACGGCTAGGGCGAATGCTGTTAGCCGCAAAAGATCAAGGTGTGTTGGATGAGGTTTTAGTGATTGTAAGCGCATTGTCGGTGCAAGATGTGCGTGAACGCCCGATGGATAAACAACAAGCATCGGATCAAAAACACAGCCGTTTTAAAGATGAAAATTCAGACTTCATCGCACTGTTAAAACTTTGGGATTATTACCACGATAAGAACGGTGAGCTATCGCAAGGTCAATTGCGTAAATTATGCCGCCGTGAGTTTTTATCGTTTATGCGATTGCGTGAGTGGAACGAAACGTATCGACAATTACGTATGAGTTTGAAGGGTTCTTTATTTGGTTCTTCATACCAGAGGGACGCTCAGTTGGTAAAAGGTGGCACTCAGAAATCCCCTCCCGAAATAAAAACGAAAAAGAATATTAGTAAAGAAGAGGAAGAAGACAAATATCTTCCAAAATACGATGCGATTCATCAAAGTTTATTAACAGGTTTACTAAGCAATATCGGTTTTAAAGAAGAGAACCAAGAATACCTAGGCGCAAATGGGCGCAAGTTTTATATCTTCCCCGCATCAAGTCTTTTTAAGAAATCGCCCAAATGGATTATGTCTGCCGAGATTGTAGAAACCTCACGTTTGTTTGCGCGCACGGCTGCAAAAATACAACCGCAATGGGTTGGCTACGTGGCTAAGCATTTAATCAAATATCATTACAGCGAACCACGTTGGGAGAAACGTTCGGCACAAGTTGCGGCGGATGAAAAAACAAGCTTGTACGGCATAACGATTAATCCAAGAAGGCGCGTGAATTTTGGCCCGATAGATTCAGTGGTTTCGCGCCAAATTTTTATACGTCACGCCTTAGTTTATGGTGAGTACAATTGCAAAGCAGAATTCTTTACACATAATCGAGCGTTAATTGATGAAGTTGAAAACCTAGAAGCCAAAGCGCGCCGTCGTGATATTTTGGTTGATGAGGAAATCCTTTATGATTTTTACGATAAGATTATCCCTGATAATATTTACAGCGGCCCAGCGTTTGAAAAATGGCGCAAACGCTATGAAGTAGCTAAGCCAGAAGCGTTAATGCTCACCCGTGATTACTTGATGCAGCGCGACGATTCGCACGTGCAAGGCGAGCAATACCCAGACTATACGAGCGTTGCTGATATGCAGTTGCCGCTCAGTTATCACTTTGAGCCCAACAGTGAGAATGACGGCGTGACGGTTCGCGTACCTGCTGCCGCGCTCAACCAATTAGTCGCGCAGTCATTTGATTATCTTGTGCCAGGAATGTTAGAAGAGAAAGTCACCGAGTTTATTAAAAGCCTGCCTAAGCAAACCCGCAAACAATTTGTACCCGCCCCAGAATATGCCAAAGCTTGTTTAGAATCATTGCAGGATGATTCGGGCGTGCCAATTGTAGATGCGATTGCAGAAGCATTGAGGCGCATGACAGGTCATCGTATTGATCCTGAATTATTAGAAAACTATCAATTCAGCGACCACATGAAAATGCGTTTTGAAGTGGTCGATGAAAGAGGGAAAAT
>CAYOHT010000080.1:0-8733 GCA_964403815.1 uncultured Cocleimonas sp. | reverse complement strand
CTGCAAGAATTTATGCAACGCTACATGATGTAAAACTAGGGGGGGTGTGCTTTTATTTATGTCTATTTTTCTGGGCTCTGTCTATGCCAACCCTTTATTGATTATCGCCCACAGCACATAGAATAAAATAAATACCGTGACAAAGCGTATCAATAGTATTTTAAACTTATAACCCATTTCTTATAAAAAAACGTTAGTCCTTCTCTTCTATCCAGTTCATCTGAATGGATTCTAGGATTTTTTCGTTTGATTTTTCTGGGTCATCTTCAAAGTTTTCTAGCTTGCACACCCATTCGTGCAAATCTGTAAAGCGCACATATTGCGGATCAACATCAGGATGCGCCTCATCAAGCTCAATCGCTAGGTCTAGGGTGTCTGTCCATTTGTATTTCATATTAGTGATTCTCTGAGACCATATTAATGGTGTACTTCGGCATTTCTAAAACTAAATCTTCTGTACCCACTTTCGCCTGACAGCTTAAACGTGAATCAGGATCTACACCCCATGCTTTATCCAAATAATCTTCTTCTAAGTCGGTGGCTTCTTCTAACGAATCAAAACCCTCACGCACGTAAATATGGCAGGTTGTACAAGCGCAAGATTTCTCACAGGCATGTTCTATGTCTATATGATTGGCTAAACCAGCATCACACAATGTAGTGCCCGTTTTCGCTTCAAAGACGGCTCCATCGGGGCAAAGCTCTTCGTGGGGTAAGAATATAATTTGTGGCATTTTTCCTGCTCTCTATCTATTTATTCGCATCAGAAAACTCTGATACTTTGTGTCCAGCCATCGCTGTTTTTACATTGTCGTTCATTCGACGCGCCACGTAAAATTCAGCTACTTTTTCCATGTTTTTAATAGCTGCTTTTACTTCTCTTGAATCTTCGCTGGTTTCTTTAATAGTTTGTAATTGTTCACGCGCTTCAAGTAATAATTTGATTTCATCATCGTTAAGCATGGTATCCGCATCAGCCTTCATTGCTGAATCTAGTGCTTCTAACGTTCTATCGGCTTCTACTAATTGCTCGCGCAAACGACGTGCTTCCATATCGGCTTTGGCATTATCCATCGAATCACGAATCATGCCTTCGATTTCATTATCGGTTAAACCGTACGAAGGCTTCACATCTACATTCGATTTTACGCCTGTGGTTTCTTCTTCGGCCTCTACATTAAGTAAACCATCAGCATCCACCTGAAAAGTTACTTTAATCCGTGCCGCACCTGCAACCATCGGCGGTATACCTTTTAAAGCAAACTTGGCTAATGAACGATTCTCTTCAACCGTTTCACGCTCACCTTGCAAAATATGCACGGTCATTGCGGTTTGGTCATTCTTAAACGTGGTAAATTCTTGTGCGCGCGTAATGGGGATGGTGGTATTGCGTGCGATGACTTTTTCGACCAATCCGCCGTAGGTTTCTAACCCTAATGACAGCGGAATCACATCAAGCAGCAACATTTCAGCATCGGGTTTATTACCCGCTAAAACATCCGCTTGCAGAGCCGCGCCGATGGCGACTACTTTATCAGGGTCGATATTTACCAGCGGTGGCTTATCAAAAAATACGCCTACTTTTTCACGCACGATTAGCATTCGGGTTGAGCCACCAACCATTACTACATCATGGACTTGCTCTTTGCTTAAATCCGCATCACGCAATGCACGACGACAAGCGAGCAATGTTCTTTTCACCAATGGCTCGACCATTTCATCGAATTGTGTACGGCTTAATGTGCTTTTCCAATCACCCAAGGCTACACTGACTTCGTCACTATCGGTCAACGCTTCTTTAGCACGACGCGCTTCACTCATAGCATGATGAGTTAAGTCACTGTTTGATTCGTTGATTATCCATTCGGCAATCACATGATCAAAATCATCGCCACCCAGCGCAGAATCTCCACCCGTTGCCATAACTTCAAACACGCCTTTATTAAGTTTAAGAATGGAAATATCGAATGTTCCGCCACCTAAATCGTAGACGGCTATTATTCTTTCATCTAGCTCTTCTTTTTGATCTAAACCATAAGCGACAGCGGCGGCTGTTGGCTCATTTAACAATCGAAAAACATTGAGATCAGCCAAGCGTGCAGCATCTTTTGTGGCTTGGCGTTGCGCATCATCAAAATATGCTGGCACGGTAATTACCACGCCTTTTAGTTCTCCACCCAAGGTGTCTTCGGCGCGCCATTTTAAAGTTTTTAAAATTTCAGCAGAGACTTCAATCGCGGTTACATTACCTGCGACTGTTTTAATTTGTGGGACGGCTGAATCACTTGTCGCAAAGTTATACGGTAGTGTTCCACCCAGTGTTTTGATGTCGCCAACACCTCGACCCAACAAGCGTTTTGCCGATGAGATGGTGTTATCAATATCATCAAGCTGGGAGTTTTTAGCCGATGTTCCAACCTCTGTTGTTCCATCTTCAAGATAGCGCACAACTGATGGCAAGAGTGCTTCGCCCTGCCCGTCTGTCAAAGTTTCAGCTTCATCACCACGCACAGTGGCCACTAAGGAATTTGTTGTACCCAAATCAATGCCTGCCGCGAGTTGTTTTTCTTGCGGTTCAGTGGGTGCTGAATCACCAGGTTCTGATATTTGAAATAATGCCATGGGAGTATTCTACGGAACTTAGAACAAGTCGTCTTCGAGTTTTTCAGTGATACTTCTCGATTCTTGACATAAACGCTCAAAAAACTTCATTTTTAGCACGGCTTCTTTTGCGGCACCTAAATTACCTAGTTCTAACTGATCAACAAAGTCATCTTTGAGAGCATCTGCTTCACCGCTAATCTCTTGGGCTAGGTCATCAATTCTAGCCAAAGGGTCTTGGGCATTACTCACATCTTCCAATGCTTCACGTATCTCCATTTGATGCATTAAAAATGCACCATCACTCGTCGTGTCAATTTCATCATCAAAATCTACCCCTTTAAGTTTAAGTAAATAACGCGCACGTAGGCGTGATGATTTTAAAGTTTCATTGGCTTCATTAATTAAGCCTGTGGTTTGCACAGCAACAAGGCGCTCATTATCTTCTGCATTGATAAAGCGATCAGGATGGTATTTTGCTTGTAGCTCACGAAATGCTGAGCCTAATTTTGTGAAATCAATTTCAAACTCTTCGGACAAGCCAAAAAGTTTGAAATAGCTTTGTTTAAAGTCGAGCATTGGGGAGTTATCCGAAAAACATCATGTAAAACGTCATGTAAAAGTGGGGGGGTGTGCTTTTATACTGCCTATGAAGGTCTATGATCTATACAGTAAAGCTTTCGCCACAACCACATTCGCCAGACTCATTCGGATTATTGAATTTAAAGCCTTCGTTCAAGCCTTCTTTGGTATAGTCCATTTCAGTACCATCAAGGTACACAAGGCTTTTAGGGTCAATGATAATTTTGAGACCGTGATCTTCAAAAACGGTATCGGTCTCTTCAATCTCATCAGCAAATTCAACTACATACGCCATACCTGAACAGCCGTAGGTTTTTGTACCTAAGCGTAAACCTACGCCTTTTCCGCGATCTGCTAAAAACGCGCTAACGCGATCCGCTGCTGCATCTGTGAATGTAATTGCCATATCGAACCTACTTCTTAAAACTAATTACTGCTTGCTTTGAAAATCTTCGACTGCCGCTTTAATCGCATCTTCGGCCAATACCGAACAGTGAACTTTCACGGGTGGGAGTTCTAATTCGTCGGCAATATCGGTATTTTTAATCGCTTTAACTTCATCGAGTGATTTACCCTTTACCCATTCAGTTAAAAGGGATGATGATGCAATCGCAGAGCCACAACCATACGTTTTAAACTTCGCATCTTCGATAATATCGTCAGCGCCAACCTTGATTTGTAGTTTCATTACATCGCCACACGCTGGAGCGCCGACCATGCCTGTTCCTACGTCTGTTGCATCTTTATCCATTGCGCCCACGTTACGTGGATTTTCGTAATGATCTATAACTTTTTCTGAATATGCCATGTTTTTATCCTCTAAAGTCTGTAAGACTTAATAAATGTTTATTTATACTATTAATGTGCGGCCCATTCGACAGTACTCAAGTCAATACCATCTTTAAACATATCCCAGAGTGGCGATAAGTCACGTAGTTTTTCTACTGCATCACGTGTTTGTTCAATTGCATAATCCACTTCTTCCATCGTTGTGAAACGACCAATCGTGAAGCGAAGCGAACTATGTGCTAATTCGTCATTACGACCTAGCGCGCGCAATACATAACTTGGCTCTAGCGATGCACTGGTACATGCTGAACCTGATGATACCGCGATACCTTTGAGTGACATCATTAAGCTCTCACCTTCAACATAGTTAAAGCTGATGTTTAAGTTGCCGGCAATACGTTGTTCAAGGTCACCATTTACGTAAACTTCTTCCATGTCTTTAAAACCATCGTAAAGATGATTACGCATCATTAATAAACGATCATTTTCTGTCGCCATTTCTGCTTTTGCAATTTTGAATGCTTCGCCCATACCGACAATCTGGTGTGTGGCTAATGTGCCCGAACGCATACCGCGCTCATGTCCGCCACCGTGCATTTGTGCTTCGATACGGATACGTGGCTTACGACGAACATACAGCGCGCCGATACCTTTTGGACCGTAAATTTTGTGAGCAGAAAAGCTCATTAGATCAACTTTAAGTTCACTTAAGTCGATAGGCACTTTACCTGCGCTTTGCGCGGCATCCACATGAAATACGATTTTGTTTTCACGACAAAGCTCACCAATGGCAGCAATATCTTGAATTACACCGATTTCGTTGTTCACGTGCATGATTGATACAACCGTTGTATCTTCACGGATTGCATCTTTTAATACTTGAATATCGAGTAAACCATCATCTTTAGGGTCAAGGTACGTTAGCTCAAAACCTTCACGCTCTAACTGACGACAAGTATCAAGCACTGCTTTATGCTCAGTTTTCATGGTGATGATGTGCTTACCTTTGCGCGTATTGAAATGCGCCGCGCCTTTAATCGCTAGGTTGTCTGATTCAGTTGCCCCACTGGTCCAAACGATTTCACGAGAATCGGCGTTGATTAGATCAGCCACATCTTGACGCGCTTGCTTAACCGCATCGTCTGCATCCCAACCAAAGGTATGACTGCTTGATGCAGGGTTACCAAATGCGGTATCGACTGTTAGGTACTGAGCCATTTTATCCGCAACGCGTTGATCGGTTGGGGTTGTAGCTGAGTAGTCCATGTAAATGGGAGTAATTACGTTGCTCATATCAATAAATCCTTTTTAGCTTGTCGCATCAGACAAGCTATTCAAGCTGTCTACATTAATTTTATTTTGGCGTGTTGCTACTTCTAACACGTCTTTTTTATCCATCATATCTCTCAATGAAATATCATCAAGAAATGACTGTATACGGTTGCTTAAATCCATCCATAAATTATGGGTTAAACAACGTTTATCTTTTTCACAACCACCGACTGCGCTTCCACAGTTTGTAACATCAATATTTTCATCCACTGCCATGATGATATTTGAGATTGCAATATCTTCTGGGCCACGGCTTAAGCTATATCCGCCACCTGGACCGCGCATACTGGTAACTAATTCGTTACGCCTTAGCTTGGAAAATAATTGCTCAAGGTATGACAACGAAATATCTTGGCGCTCGGAGATTTCAATCAAAGAAACGGGACCATTATCATCATGCAATGCTAAATCCAACATCGCAGTAACGGCATAACGTCCTTTTGTGGTTAGTTTCATACTTTGCTCAATATGGGCTCAATGTAGTTGGGGGAACATCAATTGAGCGGAATACTAGAATACCCGACAAAGACAGTCAAGTATTCCTACGGTTTGTATTGTTATTATCTAGTGGCTATTTATCAGGCGTTTTATTGTCAAATTCTTTCCCAAAATCAGGACTGCATTCTGATAATTCGGCATCCTTCAAACCCGGTAAAGGTTCAAAGTCAAATTCACCACCAAGATGCTGCATTTGAATGCACATTTTATCCATGCGCTCATCCATTTTGTGGATGTGATCGAGCATACGATTTACTGTTTTTGCCACAGGGTCGGTCATATCTTGGGTTGCGCCGTAGGCATCGAAACCCATTTTTTCGGCTATCTCATCGCGGTTTTCTTGTGTAATGTCCGACTTTATTACTTCTCGCGCTGGCACGCCTACGACGGTTGTATCTGATGGTACATCTTTTACAACCACTGCATTTGAACCTACGCGTGCGCCATCATTAATCATTATGGGACCGAGTATTTTTGCGCCTGCGCCAACAACTACATTATTTCCAAGTGTAGGATGACGTTTACCCGCACTCCAGCTCGTGCCACCTAACGTCACGCCATGATACATTGAACAATCATCGCCAATCTCCGCCGTTTCTCCAATCACAATTCCCATGCCGTGGTCGATAAAGAAACGTCTGCCAATGACTGCACCAGGATGAATCTCAATTCCTGTAAATAAGCGCGCAACATTAGACATCACGCGCGCAAGCCATTTAAAGCCTTTATTTGAAAGCGCGTGACTAAAGCGGTGCATGATAATCGCGTGCACGCCTGGATAGGTTGTGATGATCTCGAAGGTATTGCGTGCCGCAGGGTCACGATCAAATACGCAGGAGATGTCTTCTTTAATTCTGCTAAACATATAAAACTTTCGCTTTTAGTTTTTTCAATAACACTATAATAGCAAAATGAAAAGATATGACGTGATTATTATCGGTGCTGGTGCCGCTGGGCTGATGTGTGGCATTGAAGCAGGTAAGCGCGGGCGCAAAGTTTTAATCTTAGACAAGGCAGACAAGATAGGGAAAAAGATCCTTATCTCTGGCGGTGGTCGTTGTAATTTCACCAATCTTTATACCGAGCCTGATAACTTTCTTTCAGGGAATCCACACTTTTGTAAATCTGCACTTTCACGCTATACGCAATGGGACTTTATCGCCTTGATGGAATCACACGGTTTAAGCTGGGAAGAAAAATCACTAGGGCAATTGTTTTGCGATCAAAAAGCAAAAGCTGTGGTTGAATTATTAATGAATGAATGTCGCTCCGTAAATGTAGCTATCGAACTAAGAAGCACTATTAACAATATCGAGAAAAATGATAGCAATGATGGCTTTAAGATATCTACATCAACAGGTGATTACGCCACTACATCCTTAGTTATTGCCACAGGCGGCCCTTCAATTCCTGCGATGGGTTCGACAGATTTCGTGTTGCAGGTTGCCCAACAGTTTGCCATCAAAACTATTCCTTTCACTGCTGCCTTAGTCCCTTTCACATTCACATCGCAGGCGCTTGATGATTGCTTTAAAGACTTATCGGGCATTTCCACAACGGTTTCAATCACATCACAAAACGGCAAAAGCTTTAAAGAAGCAATTCTCTTTACCCATCGTGGGATTAGCGGCCCTGCCGTATTGCAAATATCATCGTATTGGCAACAAGGCGAAAGCATCAGTATTAACCTTTTTCCTGATGAAAATGTGCTGGACTGGCTAATGCAACAGCGCGAAGAACATCCGCTGGCAGAACTAAAAACCATTTTATCGTACAAGCTTCCCAAACGGTTAGCAGGCAAACTTTGTGAGTCTATTATCAAGAACAAGCCGATGCAGCAATTCAACCCCACCGACTTAGAGCAGATAGCCGATCAACTGAATAACTGGCAACTAACACCTAACGGAACAGAAGGCATGAGAACCGCCGAAGTCTGCCTTGGCGGCGTGGACACTAATGAGCTATCGTCAAAAACGATGGAAGCCAAAAAAGTTGAAGATTTGTACTTTATTGGCGAAGGCGTAGATGTGACTGGACATCTTGGCGGCTTTAACTTTCAATGGGCGTGGGCATCGGGCTGGTGTGCTGGGCAGTTTGTTTAGGCTTTTCATGTAATCGCGAAGCACACCCCCCCACTTTTACATGATATAAAAGTGGGGGGGTGTGCTTCACATTAGTTAATCACCGTTATAAAGTAAAATACTCTTTAGGTAGGGTTTGTTCTTTTTAAAAGCGAAACAGGCTTCATGTAGATAAATATGATTATGACTTACGCCATGAAGGGTAGGATAATAACAACACGTATCGGTGCATGCTCCTAAAGTAGAAGTTGTTATATTTAATTCGCGTTTTTCCAGAAAAGCAGAAAAACCTTCAAGCCCTTTTACAATCATTGTTTTTTCATTGAGGGGCTCTTCTATCGCGTGCTTTTCATTTATCTCTATTTTTAAATTGTTATCAAATAAATCTTTAGGGTGAATAGTTTGTACATCTTTCACAGCTTCAAATAAATTTTCGTTAGGGTTTAAGCTAACTAAATAGCTAGCCAGCACTCTAGCACTACGTTCTAAAGTAAGTTGCTTGGCATCATCCGCATGAAGCGAAAATAATGGGGCACAGATCAGCACCATCACTAATAATCTAAAAAAACTCATGAAACCTTATCCGCCCTCAACTGCAATAAGCCCACACCAATCATTACAAACAGGCTGCCCAAAGTACGATTAAACCATTTGGCTCTTTGACCTGTGGATAGCCAGCGTTTGGCTTTTTTAGCTAATGCGCCATAGCTAACCAGCGTTACAAACGAGATACTCATAAACGTAAACGTCATTATAAGAAATTGTGGTACAAGCGTTTGCTGCGTGTTGATAAATTGGGGAAACAGCGCGGTAAAAAACAAAATGGCTTTGGGGTTTGTCATCGCAATCA
>CAYOHT010000079.1:0-8743 GCA_964403815.1 uncultured Cocleimonas sp. | reverse complement strand
TAGATTTTTATGAGCACTGCGAAGATTGTCGCAATGCGCGCCAACTCATGAATGTGATGGATCAAGAGTTTGCCGAACTGGGTGGTAAGAAATATTTGTACCAATTATTTCCAAATGGTCCATTAAGCCAGATTCATGAATTGGCTAATTTACCTAACCTAGGCAATCAAACGGATAGAGGTTTTGGTACAAGTTATTAGTTAGACCCAACTTCGTTAAACTTAAACTAAAAAGCACACCCCCCTACTTTTACATGATGTTTCTGTTTATAAAAAACATCATGTAAAAGTAGGGGGTGTGCTTTTATTGCCTGAGGATCTCTACTTGCCTTCTGGCAAAGTAATATTCAACTCAAGCGTATCAAAGTTATCACCCTTTTCGACTTTCACATTCACCGCATCATCGTTAACTTTAACGTACTTACGAATCACCACCATTAACTCTTCTTGGAGTTTGGGTAAATACTCGGGTGCTTTTGTTGATGCATCCGAATGCTCATGCGCAATCAGAATTTGAAGCCTTTCTTTTGCAAGATTCGCCGTGTTTTTCTTTTTCTCTTTTTTGAAAAAACTAAATAATCCCATGTCTTATTCCCCTTTTCTTATCCCAGTCCTAACCAAACAACTTTTTGAAAAAGCCCTTTTTCTCTTCTGTTTGGACAAATCGTAGCGGCACATCCTCACCTAAAAACCGTGCAACCACATCCGTATAAGCCTGCCCTGCTTGGCTGTCCTTATCCATAATCACAGGGTTACCACTATTTGATGCCTGTAGAACAGATCCCGACTCAGGAATAACACCAATCAATGGAATCGACAATATTTCTTGAATATCCTCCATGCTCAACATATCGCCACCTTCAACACGCTCCGGTGAGTAACGCGTAATAAGAAGATGCTCTTTAACCGTGCCACCCTCTTCGGCAACCTTTGAACGACTTTGCAAAATACCCAAAATCCGATCCGAATCACGTACCGACGATACTTCAGGGTTTGTCACGACAATCGCTTCATCCGCAAAATATAACGCCATGAATGCGCCTTTTTCGATACCTGCGGGTGAATCACATACTATATAGTCGAAGCCATCATCTTTAAGTTCATTAATAACACTTTCAACGCCTTCCGTGTTTAATGCATCTTTATCACGTGTTTGTGACGCTGGGAGAATATATAAATTATCAACGCGTTTATCTTTAATCAGCGCCTGCTTTAAAGTGGCTTCACCATTGATAACATTAACAAAATCATAAACAACACGGCGTTCAACACCCATGATTAAATCGAGGTTTCTTAAACCTACATCAAAATCTATAACCGCTGTTTTAAAGCCTTTTGCCGCCAAGCCCGCCGCGAATGCTGCACTTGATGTTGTTTTTCCTACCCCACCTTTACCCGATGTGACTACAATTACTTTACTCAATTTATTCTCCCAACTTTTGTATTTAGTACTGCTGTATGTTTATTTAAGACAAAGCCTCAACCACTAATTTTTCACCCTCTAAGCGAATCATCGCAGGCTTGCCTTTTAAATTTGTATCCAGTTCATCCAATAGTTGATAACGCCCTGCAATCGCAACTAGCTCTGCTTGCAAACACTGACAATAAATTCGCGCGGATTCGTTACCCTGTGCGCCTGCTAAAACACGCCCACGTAATGCACCATAAATATGGATTGAACCGTCTGCCATAATTTCCGAACCTGCACTGGTCGGCGCGAGCACTGTCATATCTGCATTTGCCGCATAAATTTGCTGACCTGATCGTACGGGGCGATCAACCGTCATTGCATTTTGCATAACGCTTGGTTGTGCTGTTTGCGTCGCTGGGCTTGTATTTTTTGATTCCGATTCTGCTTGGACTGCCTTTTCTGCTACTGGTTCAGATTTTGTATTAACCGTATTTGATGGTGCCTGTTGCGCTCGCATGATTGCCCAACCACTTTCCCGAATTGTTTTACTTACAGTCTCAGGAAAATTACGCACACCAACAGGAATAAAACCAAGCGCCAACAGGCGTTTTTTCAATGCACTAAAATCAATATCCAACGCATTGCCACTCAACTCTGAACCATCAATAACCAGTGGGCTTTGCATGAAAAATTGCGGTGCTTCATCTCTTTTTTGCTCTAGTGCCGAACACATTTTACTGACATCCGTGTCTTGCATATGCAAGACATTAAGCATCGACATTTCACCTTTTAATTGCATATTAGGCACTACATTAATTCAACGAAGCGGGCATGATAACCGAGAAAAATAACCAAATCCACACATAGAAAACGGAAAGATTAGTCTTATTTCCAGCTTGCAAATCATATCCAAAATATCCCTTTAATTAAGCCATTTGCATGACCTTTATAATCAAAGACTTGTGTCGCATTGTTATTTTCGTATATAGCTTTATAAACAATTTATCATCGCTAAAATTATTTTTAAAGGCTACAATTCCGAGCCATTTTTAAAGCGTATTTGTGAACACCACTTATGTCAGCCAGCCCTTTACCTCCGCTCTTTCCAAATAAAGAATCACAACAAACCAGTTGGGGGCAATTACACGGCTGCTCACAAGATTTACTCATTGCCAATACTGCTAATGAATACAAAGGCTTAGTTGTTTTAGTTACGCCAGACTCTCACAGTGCTTATACCGCAGAAGCAAACATTCGCTTCTTTATGGGCATTGATGAACACGATGTTTCATCAAACAGCGACACCAAAAACAATGTTCATATCTTCCCCGATTGGGAAACCCTACCCTACGATGTATTTTCACCGCATGAAGATTTAATCTCTGATCGCCTAAAAACACTTTATCAACTCAGCACCCTCAAGCAAGGCGTACTCATCGTACCTGTTTCCACCCTTATGCTACGCCTGCCACCAGTGGATTATATTCGCTCTAATACATTGATGATAAAGGTGGGGGATGATCTAGAAATCGATTTATTACGCATTCAGTTAGAAGAAGCAGGCTATCGCCACACCTCACAGGTAATGGAGCACGGTGAATACAGCACACGCGGCTCGCTGATTGATTTATTCCCTATGGGGACAAACAAGCCATACCGCATCGACCTGTTTGATACAGAAGTTGAAACTATTCGTAGTTTCAACCCTGAAGATCAGCGTACTATCGAAAAAATTAATCAAATTGAGCTTTTACCCGCACACGAATTTCCGTTGAACCCTGAAGGAATCGCACGCTTTAGAGAAAACTACAGCCAGCAAATTGCAGGGGATTTATCACTCAGCCAAATTTACGATAATGTCAGCAACGGCACGCCACCCGCTGGCATTGAATACTACTTACCGCTGTTTTTTGAAAGCACTGCTACGCTGTTTGATTATCTGCCCGAAAAGACCTTGCTGATAAATACCGACGGCACGCAAGCATCTGCAGAAACATTCTTCGCCACCGTGAACGACAGACATGAACAACGCCGACATGATATTGAACGCCCTATTCTCGCACCCGGTGCGCTTTATTTAAGCCCTGGTCAACTTCAAGAAAATATTAAAACACTACGCCGTGTTAATACGCACCACTTTAAGCAGGAGAACTACACACAAAACCAAGGGCATAACTATCCTGTTAGCACTTTGCCTTCTCTGCTCATACAAGGGCGTTCAGAAAATCCGCTAATTTTAATTAAACAGTTTTTAGCAACATTTACAAAAGACTCTGCAGGAAGAATACTATTTACTGCCGACTCAGCAGGTCGTCGTGAAAGTCTATTAGGGCTATTGCGCGACAATGGCTATTCACCCACCACCCATGAAAATTGGCAAGCATTTCTTGATACAAAACCTACGAGCGCACTAGAGATTGGTTTGACCATCGCGCCGATGGAAAGTGGCTTGTGGATTAAAGGCGATAGCTCGCTGGCGATTATTCCCGAGGCAATGCTTTTCGGGCAGCAAGTCCAACAAAAACGTCGTCGCCAAAAACCCACCCGCGATGCTGATGCGATTATTCGCAACCTCACCGACCTCAGCGAAGGCGACCCCGTAGTCCACGAAGAACACGGCGTGGGTCGCTTTATGGGCATGAAAAAACTCACCACAGGCGGTATCGAACAAGAATTTATCAATTTAGAATACGCCAAAGGTTCTAAATTATACGTACCTGTCACCTCGTTGCATTTAATCAGTCGATACACAGGCGTAAGCGCCGAACACGCGCCACTGCACACACTAGGCACTGAACACTGGGACAAAGCCCGCAAAAAAGCGGCACAAAAAGCACACGATGTTGCCGCCGAATTATTAGAAATACACGCGCGCCGTGCCGCGCAAAAAGGTCACGCATTTGCGTTTAATGAATTGGAATATTTATCATTCGCTGATTCATTCCCCTTTGAAGAAACGCCCGACCAAGCCGCCGCCATTGGTACGGTTATCAAAGATATGATCTCCGAGAAGCCGATGGATCGTGTCACCTGTGGCGATGTAGGTTTTGGTAAAACCGAGGTTGCCATGCGCGCAGCATTTGTTGCCGCAAACTCGGGCAAACAAGTAGCGATTATTGCGCCAACAACATTATTGGTGCAACAACACGCCAAAAACTTCCAAGACCGTTTTGCCGATTGGCCGTTTAAAATATCATCACTTTCACGTTTCAAAACACCCAAAGAAACGCGCGAAATACTGGCGAATATGGCTTCAGGAAAGGTCGATATTGTCATCGGCACGCACAAGCTTTTACAAAAAGACATCGTCTTTAAAGATTTAGGTTTAGTCGTTATCGACGAAGAACACCGCTTCGGTGTACGCCACAAAGAACAGCTCAAAAAAATGCGCGCCAATGTCGACATGCTGACACTCACCGCCACACCCATTCCGCGCACTTTAAATATGTCGCTGGCAGGTCTACGTGATTTATCTATCATTGCCACACCGCCATCACAACGCCACGCGATTAAGACCTTTGTCACCGAATGGGACAAAACCATGATTCAAGAAGCCTGTGCGCGTGAGCTTGCACGTGGTGGACAGGTTTATTTCTTGCACAACGAAGTCAAAACCATTCAAAAAATGGCGGAAGATTTACAAGACATTTTACCCGACACCAAAATACGGTTCGGTCACGGTCAAATGCCCGAGCGCGAGCTTGAAAGCATTATGAGTGACTTCTCACATCAACGCTTTCACATCCTCGTCGCCACCACCATTATCGAAAGCGGCATCGACGTACCCAACGCCAACACCATCATTATCAACCGAGCGGATAAATTAGGCTTAGCACAACTGCATCAAATTCGCGGACGCGTAGGTCGCTCGCATCATAAAGCCTATGCGTATTTATTAGTGCCTAGCAAAAAGACACTAACAGGCGATGCTAAGAAACGCCTCGAAGCCATTGAATCCTTAGAAGATTTAGGCGTAGGTTTTACACTCGCATCACACGATTTAGAAATACGCGGCGCAGGCGAATTATTGGGCGATGACCAGAGCGGACAAATCCAAGAAATTGGCTTCAATATGTATAACGACCTACTAGAGCGCGCCGTAAAAGCACTCAAATCAGGCAAACTTCCAAGCATGGATGGCAACGAAACACGCACCTCGGTAGACCTTGGTGTTGTCACTTTGATACCTGATGATTATTTGCCCGACGTGCATAATCGCCTAATCATGTACAAACGCATCGCCAGCGCAAAAGATGGCAATGCCCTGCGTGAACTGCGTGTAGAAATGATCGACCGTTTTGGCTTATTACCAGAAGCCGTAAGCAACCTATTTGAAGTCACCCGCCTAAAACAAATCGCCCAAGAACTTGGCATCATAAAATTAGACATGAGCGAAGAAGGCGGACGCATTCACTTTAACGAAAAACCCAATATCGACCCGATGAAACTCTTAGGCTTAGTACAACAACGCCCCTGGGAATTTAAAATCAAAGGGCAGGATAAGATTCATTTTGAATATGAGGAAATGGAAACGCTTGAACAGCGGGTGCAGTGGATCAAACGATTATTTAAAGATATCACTTTAGAAACTTAATAAATACCAAAGCACAGCTCTGTTGAGCCTGCCGAAGCACACCCCCCCACTTTTACAGGGTCTTTTTGAGTTTATATTTGTTGATTATTTTCGTAAGTTTGCGAACATGATTGACTTGCAATGACTTATATTCTGCCTTTTTTATGCTGAGGCAAGTCATCACAAATATCAACCCAATTAGCTTTTGACCCAGTATAAACATGCGCATCAGGTGGCACATCCAAATCACTATCCAATGTTCCCAGCGAAAACTCAATCAGATTGTTCGTATCTTTCGATGCCGCAAACGTCATGCTAGAACCACAGTTCTGACAAAATTGACGGACTGAACCATTGTTTGCCAGATAATCCTTCAACTGGTCTTCACCTTTAACCCAACGAAAATCTTTTACGTCAGCTTCTCCCAGTGTAGAAAAAGCAGCCCCGTGAAATTTACGACACATCGAACAATGACAATGACCCATTTGTGGCTTTATCTCATCTACTTCATATTTGATTGAACCACAGAGGCATTGTCCTTTATACATTTTTATCTCCCGCACCATCTCCGCAAACTTCACAACTAGGGTTTTTAGGTATTTTCACTGTTTGCCATTCCATACTTAGACCGTCAAACAATAGTAACTTACCGTTGACACTCTCACCTTCTCCAATCAATACCAATATGGCTTGTAACGCTTGAAGTGTGCCAATCACTCCCACTACTGGCGATAAAACACCTTCCATAGCGCAAGTCTCCGTGCTTTCAAACTCTGCTTTATACAAACACTGATAACAAGGCCCGTTAGAGCAAGGGATATAGCTAGCAATCTGACCTTCCATACGAATTGCCGCACCTGACACCAACGGTGTTTTAGTTTTTACACAAACTCGGTTAATCATAAAACGTGTGGGAAAGTTATCGGTACAATCTAAAACCAAATCTGCTTTATTGGCATGTTCTTCTAGTTCACTTTCGTCTAATTGCCAGTCAATCGCCTCAACAATACAGTCTGGGTTAATTTCGGCAATGGTACGTTTTGCCGAAAAAGCTTTTAACTCACCAATATCTTTCGTGCGGTGAATAATTTGGCGCTGCAGATTTGAATCTTCAACTTGATCAAAATCACTGATGATAATGCGCCCTATTCCTGCGGCAGCAAGGTACATAGCTGCAGGTGAACCTAAACCACCCATACCAATGATTAACACCCTAGCATCTAATAATCTCTGCTGACCTTCTTCACCAATTTGACTAAGACGAATTTGACGAGCGTATCGGCTTTGTTGTTTTTTATTCATTATTTTATTGTAGCACTTCCTGTAATAACTTCCCTGCCTCAGTCGCTACACCATTTTAGCGCTCAGCGTTCTAAAAAGCACACCCCCCCACTTTTAGATGATGTTTTGACTATATTACCCCATGATCACTAGGCCTCATTCCTGCCATGTCGATTGGGGAGTCTTCTTGATTGATGATAGATTTTAATAGGGCTGACGACCCCATGGCGAGTGTCCAGCCAAACATGCCATGCCCCACATTTAGGTATAAATTATCTGTACCTGCGCGACCTATTATAGGCACGCTACTGGGTGTTGCGGGGCGAGAACCTGTCCATTTATGCAAAACCTCATCGTAGTTTCCTGCTTGTGGGAGTACTTTTTTCGCCACATTAATCAGATAGTCTATGCGAGATTCATCTACGTTATTACCATAGCCAATATCTGCCAGCCCTGCCACCCGCAGATGATCACCGATGCGTGCAAACACAATTTTATGAGCCATATCGGTTATACATACATCTGGGGTTTTATCGGTTGCAGGTACCGTAATGCTGTAACCTTTGATGGGATAAATAGGTAGCTTTAAGCCTACTGCTTCAACTAGGTTGAGGCTTTCTGAGCCTGTTGCCAATACATAAGCATCAGCTTTTACTATTCCTGTGGTAGTTTCAATAGCATCGATAAGTGATTCTTTTTTAATGAATTTTGTCACTCTGCAATTAAAGCGTGTTTCTAACATACCTTGATCAATCATTTTTTTTAATAAAGCATTCGCAAAGCGAGGAGCATCCCCTACTTCGTCTATAAGCGAATAAACACCACCTGCAATAGGCTCATTGAGTTGGGCTAAGCTTGGCTCTAAATCTAAACATTGCTCTGCATTAAGAATTTCTTGCGGGCATCCCCATTCCCCTTTTTGTTTGACGCGCGCCTTGGCTTTTTGCAAACTTTCTGCGCTGAAATAGATGTGTAGCTTACCTGATAGTCGATGTTTAAATTCAAATGATAACTCTGAATTAACTAACTGCATTTGTTCTCGCGAATACAAGGATAACCTCAAGTTATCACATGTATTTTGTTGTTCTTTTTTAGAGGTCGCATTAAGTAAAAAACGACTTCCCCATGCAAGTAGCTTACGGTTTGGAAATAAATTCACACGAAAAGCAGGATCGCGCCCCAACAATATATGAGGCATTTTTTTAATTAAAGCGGGAGATGCCATCGCATCAATATAAGAATAGCTAAGCTGACCACCATTTGCGAAAGAGGTGCGCTGTGCAACATCACCTTCGGCATCAATCAGAACCACTTTGTAACCAGACTTTATTAACTGATACGCCGTGGTAACGCCGATAATACCTGCGCCTATGACCGCTATGGTTTTAGTTTCCAAACTATTTATTCCTAATTTTATTATATAAAAGCACACCCCCCCACTTGTATGTTTACCCTCAAGATTAATTGAGAGGATGCTTA